>CADCQZ010000402.1 GCA_902803675.1 uncultured Eubacteriales bacterium | reverse complement strand
CCTCCTCCATCAGGATCTGCCGGGTCTCTTCTTTTTTCCAGGGCAGGCTGGTCATCAGATCCAGCCAGTCCGTGAGCATCCCCGCTTCGGGGCTGTTCCCGCCCTCACCCTTCAGGCGCTCGAGCACCTTGCGGCTCTCCCGGAGCGCCGTTTCGTTCATGCCCGATCCGTCCAGCTTCAATTCCATCCGGCGCAGCTCGGACACGTTCTCCGGATGCATCTCGTCCAGTTCCTTCTGCAGGTACTCGATCTGCTTTTTGATGGCCGATTCCCGGTAGAGCTTCTCGTATTTCTCCTGCTGGGCGGTCCGGGCCTCCGCCTGCACGCTGATGCGCTCCAGGCCCTCCAGGATCACGCGCTCCAGAGCGTCGAAACGCTTGCTGAGGCTGTCTTCGGCCAGCAGGGCATACCGTTCGTCCGCCGGCAGGCCCAGCCACGGGGACAGGGAAGTGCCCACCGTCCACAGGTCGAACCAGGAAGCGGCGAAATTCCGGATCATGCCCTCCCACTGCTGTCCTTTGGAAAACTGAAGGATGCGCTCCTTCACCCCGTCCAGCCTTTTCCGGGCATCCTCCCGGTCCAGGTCGTCGATATCCGGGCGGCGGGAGAGCGTCATGGAAAAGCTTCCGTCCGGGAGACGCACGATATCCTCCACGTTCACGCGGTTCTGGATATCGATGCACATGAGACCGCTGTCATTCACTTCGGAAATGACGCCCACCACGCCGATGGGCCGGAAGTTTTCGGCGGAAAGAGGCCTTTGGGGGTCCTCGTCCTTCTGGGCGAGCAGCGTGACCTTCTCCCCTTTGAGAGGCGCTTTATCGGTGCTCTGCGTATAGATGCTGTTCTGCAGCCACAGTTTCGACCCGGGCAGCACGATGATGTTGTTGATCGGCAGCATTGACATCATGGATCCTCCTTTGGCCTTGACACCTGTCAAGGTTGTGCCGATCATACACCGCGCCTTGACACTTGTCAAGGTTTTTGTTAAAATACGGATGGAACTTAGAAGGGGTGAGGTCATGTATTGCGGGAACAATAAAACGGCGCTGCAGTCCCAGTGCCAGACGGCGGAGGCGCTGATCGACCTTCTGAGGGTCAAGCCCTTCGCCCAGATCAGCGTCAGCGAACTGTGCAGGGCTGCCGGGATCTCGCGCCAGACCTTCTATTCCCTTTTCAGCGGCAAAGAGGACGCCATGATGTTCACCCTGCAGGCCCGGTACTGCGAGGGCCTTGAGATGGACGGGTCCGCCGTCCCCGCCGGCCGGGATGAGACGCTCCGCCGGCTGTGCCGCGGTTACAGCAGCTACATCCTCCGCAACCGGGCCCTCATCCGTCTCCTGGTGGAGAACCATATCGATTATATGCTGTATGACAGTTTTTGCGGCGCCATGGACCGCTGCGGCTGCTTTCTGGAGGACGCGGACGAGAGCGTCCGCGGCTATGCCGCGGGTTTTCTGGCCGGGGGCGTCGTCAGTGTGGCGCGCCGCTATGCCGAGGAAGGGTGCAGCAGCAGCGAAAGCCAGCTGGAGGAGCTGCTGGACGCTCTGGTCTCCGGCAGCCTGTTCAGGTGAGCGCCGGGTAGGCTTCCCTGTCCCTCAGTCCCACAAAAAAACAGCCTTGTACAGGCTGCTTTTTTATATCCGGGATCGCTCATTTTGAAAAGGTGACCGTGAAGGGATCGGAATACAGGTAATAGGATCCGTAGGAAACACCGTCGATCTTAAGGTCTGTTTTCCAGCGCCAGATCATCAGGGCCGCGTCATCCCCGGGGCTGCCCTCCAGTCTGACCGGTTCGGCGTCCTCCAGCACTTTTTCATCTCCGGTCCGGGTCCTTCCGACGGGCCGGGGGATATCGGACACATCCGGGGCGGACAGGTCCGCGGAATCTATTTCCACCACCCAGTCGCTCGCCCACCAGGCCCAGTTGGTGGTGATGCCGTAAATACCGCTCAGATACGCCCCGGCGAAAGCTTCCGGATCGTTGTAGGTCCAGGGCCACACCGTCAGGCCGCGGTGGCGGCCCGCCGAAGCCGCCCTGCGGTCGAAGTTCAGGTGGGGATTGTAGGTGGCGTTCCATTTGTCCACCTGGGCGCAGACGAGCCTTAAGACCTCTTCGGCGTCCGCGTCCTTCCCGGCGGCACGGGACGGATCGGTCTGTTCCCAAAACAGGGCGCCGACGGAGATCTGAGGATGATCGGCGTAGAGGGCGTCCAGGATCGCCGTATTGAAAGTGATGGTGAAAAACTGGTCCCATGCGTCATAGGAGCCCACCAGCTGCTCGTAGATACCGATGATCGTGGGGTCATAGCTCTTGATCTCCGTGTCGTGGATCACTTTTGTCCCCTTGAAGGTCTCGATGTATTCCCTCAGGGTGGGCACCACGTTGTCCTCATCGCTGCCGATCAGCGTGCCGTACCGGGAGGACGCGGCGCTCTCGGCGTTCCTTTTCAGCACCCCCAGGGCGGGATCGTCCCACAGGAAGGGATGGGCCCTGAGCTCCGCGAGAGTCAGTTTTTCCGCCAGGTCCACGTCCGTGATCCCCAGGAGCCTGGCGGGGGAGTCGTCGTGCAGGATGAAGATCTCCCCGTCCGCGCTGAGCTGGATGTCGTTCTCGATGGCGTCGGCGCCGGCCTCATACGCTCCCAGGGCGGACCTGAGGGTGTTTTCCGCGTACATGGAGGGCATGCCGCGGTGGCCGATGATCAGCGGGACCCGGAGCAGGCTCGGCGCGTCGTCCCGGAACAGGCCCAGTACTTTGAGAGCGGCCGCGTAGTCATCCGTCACGATGCCGTTGACCCCCATGGCGCAGCACGCGGCCAGGGACTTTATATCCGGCGGGCACTGCACCCACACCGTGGCCATGAGGGACTGGAGCAGCCTCACGTTCTCCCGTGTGGCCGCCTGGTGGGAAAGGATGATCACCTTCCCGTGGGCGGTGTTCACGTCCGCGATCATTTTGAGCAGCGTTTCCCGGTCCGTTTTCTCCACGGCGGTACAGTCCAGCACGCCCCGGACATGGGTCAGGTCCGCCACATCCCTGACAAGATCCCTGTTCTCCGGGCCGGATACCACGAAGCAGTCCTGCAGCGGCCCTTTGTCCAGGTATTTTTTGAGACCCGCGGCGGCCGCCGCGTCCCGGATACAGAAGGCGGGGATCATGGTGGGAGCGGTGGCCCTGACGTAGGCGTCCAGATCGTCACTGATCAGGCCGCCGTCCCGGTCATAGACCTTCAGGCCGCTGTCCAGCCACACGAAAGCGGAGGCGGGCCGAGCGTTTTCCCCGGCGGTCCCGATCACGTCCGGGCCGGCGCGCCAGGCGACGGTGGCCGCCAGGGGCCAGGACGAATCCGGCTCGTACACTTTGGAATAGGGCAGGGGCTGCTTGGGGCGGGGCTGGATCAGGCTCACGATGACGATGGCTGCCAACAGCAGCGCCCAGATCAGTCTTTTCCTTTTCACAGGCCCCTCCTCTCCGGCGGACGGCATTTGATCCGGCATCTTTTCTCTTGCTCTGATTTTACCAGAAATCGGGAACTGTTCAAGCCCTTTGTGTCCGTCCGCCGCATTCGGGATCATCCCATACACAAAAAAATCTTCCGGCCGTGGAAGGGATTTGCTATAATGATCGTTGTAATAACGCATCACGCTAAGGAGGGACCCGAAATGAACAAGAAGTTGATGACGGTATCGATATTTCTGACGCTCTGCCTGCTCCTGAGCCTTACCGGCGCCGGGGCGGAGACGCGTCAGGGCACGATCACCCTGGAGGGGATGGAGGAGCCCATCGAGGAAACACTGTACGAGAGCCCCGAGGGATTTTCCTTCTGGTACGTGGCGGACAGCTTTGAGGCGTATCAGGGCGAAGCCGGCGACATCGAGGGCACGGTGGTGGCCTCGCTGTATACGGACGACTTCATGATCCTGTCCGTGATCCCGGAAGAGGAAGCCGAGGAATACGCCGAGGGTATGGACGAGAGCATCGCCGATCTGGCCGCTTCCCCGCGTGTCCAGGCGGACGTGTACGAGGAGCTGGAAAACGGCCGGTACACTTTCCTCACCCTGATCGCCGAGGAAGGGCAGTACCTCATCGCGATGGGCGAGTGCTCCCTGGAAGCGGCCGAAGGCAACGGCAAGTATTTTAGGAAGGTGATGGACAGCGTCACCTTCTCCGGCGGCTGCCTGATCCGCGCACAGTGGGGGAGCGAGGAGACCGATGAGGACGGGCTCGCTCAGGTGATCCTGACGGCGAAGGAGCCGGTCAGGGACGTGACGCTCCTGACCCTCGAATGGGGGGACGATTTTTCCGTCACCTGGGAAGAGGACGTGCCCGTGGGCGATATCGGCACGGATGATCTGGTGTTCGTGGAGATGGAGTTTATCGGCGACATGCCCGGCAACGGCATCATGTACACGGACAGCGAGGGCGTCACCCATGCCTACGCCCTGGACATCAGCGGCGAGGACGG
>CADCQZ010000401.1 GCA_902803675.1 uncultured Eubacteriales bacterium | reverse complement strand
TTGCGCTGCCTGGTGGCCGCGTAGAACCCCGCGTGGCAGGCGACCGCGCACTTCATCGCCAGCTCATTGGCGTTGTAGCCCATGTTCTCCCCCACACGGAAACTTCCCAGTTCCCTCATGGTGGTGTGCATCAGCACCCGCAGGCTCAGGACCACCCCGCCGATGAAGATGCACTTGAGCACGAACTCGATGTCTTTTTTCGTGTGCACGGCATTGCCCATCACGAATGCCAGAGCCATCGCCTGCAGGGTCCACACGATATAGAACAGGGAATTGCTGATGTAATGGCACCACAGCATCGAGATGGCTTCACACAGGAGAAAACCGATGACCCAGAACAGGTGAAAACCCATATGGACCCGTTTTTCCGAGATGATGAGCCCCACGATGGCGGCTACCTTGATCACATAAATGTAGCGCGAATAATCACCGAAGGCGAAATACGCGACGATGCTCACCAGGATCAGGACACGGGACAATGAAATTTTCGGCAGGGACAGTTTCATCGGGGCGTCAACGCTCCTTTGGCTCCGGCAGCTTCAGCTGCGCGCCGATGATCTCGTTGTATTCGGCGGGCGTAAAGGTCCCCAGACCGCTGCCGGGGAAGAAGGTGAGCTCCCCGAACACGATCCTTCCGTGGATATTGTAAAGATCCACCCGCACATAGGGAAAAGGCGCCGCCAGTTTGCGGGCGATCTCGATCATCGTTTCGTAGTTTTCCGGTTTGGGCATATCCGGCCGGCGCTTCGGATGCTTCCTCAGGCCGGTGAAGGGCATCAGGTTCCATTCGGGATCGAACCAGTCCATGCTCTCGTCCTGATCCACGACGCGGTCGCAGATCACCTGGCAGTACATGGGCTTTCCGTTGAAGCAGTGGATCTTGTAATCGATCAGGCAGCTGCCGCTCCCGTCATCCAGGAACTTCTCGGCGATATAGCGCGGCTTCAGGTCCTTATAGACCCATTCCCGGTTCTGCCAGTAGTAGTTGATGGAGCTCCATCGGATCAGTTTCTTTTTTTCCTGTTCCCAGTCCAGGGCCGACTTATCCTTGCAGATGATGTTGAAATGGGAACCGTGGGTGCCCTTGAGCACGAACTGATCCGGCAGTACGGACAGGTCCACATCCTCCACCCGATCCCACACCGCCAGGATCTCGTTCAGATACTCCCCGCCGATGGTCTTTTCCACATATTCCCGCACGAGGTATTTGTCGGCGCACTGACAGGCGAGGGGATCGTACCAGTGGAGCTTGAGCCACTGGATCTTCTCCATGAAGGTCTTGGGATCCTTCAGATCCGGGTAGGTCCCGGACCGCTTCATGAAAATATGCCGGATCATCCCCTCGTCGGTGAAGCAGTACCGGTAATACTGCTGCCTCAGCTTCGTGGACCAGTAAAACAGCGTATCGTTCTTTTTGATCAGGTCGTTCACAGAGCCTGCCATGGTCAATGTTCCTCCGCTTTTCCGAGGGCCCGTTCATAAGCCCCGATGTATTGAGCGATCACCACATCCTGAAGGTAGTGCTCGCGCACCCGTGAAATGTTGCTGCGCGACATCGCCTCCCGGACCTCCCTGGGGCGCATGCTCTCGATGGCCTTCACCGCCCCGTCCACGTCGTCCACTTTGACGATCGCTCCGCCGGTGCCCGCCAGCATGTCGGCGTTGGCGGCCCAGTCTGTCGCCACACAGGGGAGCCCGGCCGCCATGGCCTCGCACAGGGCGTTGGAAAACCCTTCCCCTCTGAAGCGGGTCATGAACAGGAAGACATCCGCGTCCTCCAGTTCCTTTTTGACGCCCGCGCGGTCCTTCGGGCCTGTGAACACCACGTTGTCAAGGCCCATCTCACGGGCCTTTTTCTCGAAAGTCTCGTCCCCCTTGCCCACGAAGCGGAACGTGATGTCCTTCAGGCGCGCGGCGATCTCAAGGCACTCGCCCACACCCTTGTTGGGCACAAGCCCGCCCACATACACCACCGTGCCGATATCGTCACGGATCGCGTGGGAGGCAGCCATCTCGCTCCCGGAGATGAAATTCGGGATCGTGACCACGGGCGCGGAGCAGAGCTTTTCCACACAGGCCCTGCTCTGCTCATTGAGCACCATCACCAGATCGCTCGCGCCGCACAGGCGCCTGAGCATGGACCAGCCCATCTTTCCCCGGGTGGTGTTGGGCACGGTGCAGCGGAAATGCACGATGAACTTCCTGCCGCGGCGCCCGGCGATCCTCGCGCAGACGTACTCCCGCATCATGGAGGTGGTCACGGAGGGGATGCAGGAATGGACCACAGCGGCGTCCGGATCCTTCAGGGCCTGCCTGAGCCCCTTCCAGATACGGCGGCAGCGCCGGGCTTCCTCCAGCATATGCCTTTTCCCCGCCTGGCCGAAGACCTCGCGCTCCCCGATCGCCTTCTCATCCACATTGATGAGGGACCACCCGCCGGGCAGATCGGCTTTGAGCATCCTGGCGGTCCAGCCCGCGATCCCGCCGGCGGGCGGCGGCGTCGGGGCCAGCAGCACGGCTTTCATTCGTCCATCCTCCTTAAGCCTTCAGGCCCATCTCGCGGAGCCGGTCCTGGATATACTTCAGGGAAGCGATCTTCTCTTTGGTCTGAGCAACATCCAGCAGTGTGGTGTTGCTGGAGTTGAATTCCCTGAGCACGTTCCTCTGGGTGTTCCCCTGACTGAAATACTTGTCATAATTCAGCCCGCGCTTGTCACAGGGCACGCGGTAGAAGTCGCCCATATCCACGGCATTGGCGCATTCCTCGTTGGTCAGGAGCGTCTCGAACATTTTCTCGCCGTGGCGGATGCCGATCACCTTGATCGCGTTCTTATCCCCGTGGAACAGCTCACAGACCGCTTCCGCCTGGGTCTGGATCGTGCAGGCGGGCGCCTTCTGCACCAGGATATCCCCGCTCTGCCCATGCTCGAAAGCGAACAGGACCAGGTCGACCGCCTCATCCAGGCTCATGATGAAGCGGGTCATGCTGCCGTCGGTGATGGTGATGGGCTGCCCGGACGCGATCTGGTCGATCCACAGGGGGATGACCGACCCCCGGCTGCACATCACGTTCCCGTAGCGCGTGCAGCAGATCTTCGTTTTCTTCGTGGTGCGGCTCTTGGCCACCACCACCT
>CADCQZ010000400.1 GCA_902803675.1 uncultured Eubacteriales bacterium | reverse complement strand
TGCCCTGGCGGAGGCGGATGTGCTGGGCCGTTTCGCCCCGGACCGGGAGCAGCTCCTGGACGCGGTAAAACTGGCGCACGACATCGGTGAGGAAGCGGGCTGCCTGTCATCACCCTATCACTTCGCCTCCGCGGCGACGCGTGAAAAATACTTTTCCGGTGCGAAGATCTGGCCTGATCAGGAACTTTATGACGATTCTGTCGCTGAGGCGGTCCTCCTCTCCGGCCTGCCCGGTGTGGGGAAGGACACCTATATCCGCGGCCGTTTCCCGTCCCTGCCCGTCGTTTCCCTGGATCAGATCCGCCGCCGCATGGGCGTGTCGCCCCGGGACGATCAGGGGCGCGTGGTCCAGGCGGCCCGGGAGGAAGCGCGTGAATATCTGCGCCGGGGACAGCCTTTCGTGTGGAACGCCACCAGCCTCACAAGGAACAGGCGGGACCAGGTCGCTCTCTTCTCGGATTACCGCTTCCGCACCCGGATCGTGTATCTGGAAACGTCCTGGCAGGAAAACCTGCGGCGGAATTCCGAACGCAGGGATAAGGTGCCCGAAAGCGTGATCGCGTCCATGCTGGACAAGCTGGAGGTCCCGCTGCCGGATGAGGCGCGGGAAGTCGAGTGGGTGACGGTGTGATCATAAGGATAACAAAGCGCCGGCGGAATGATACCGCCGGCGTTTGTCAGTTCAGGTATGCTGTCTGATCATTGCTGATCAGTAGTTCTCTTCCCTCAGCTCGAAATAGCTCTGGGGATGATCGCACACGGGGCATTTTTCGGGGGCGCTGGTGCCCACGACGATATGCCCGCAGTTGCGGCATTCCCACACCTTGACGGCGCTCTTTTCGAACACCTTCGCGGTCTCGATATTCTCAAGCAGCTTGCGGTAGCGCTCCTCGTGGGCCTTTTCGATGGCCGCGACGCCGCGGAACTTCGCCGCCAGGTCGGTGAAGCCCTCTTCCTCGGCTTCTTTGGCGAAGGTGTCGTACATGTCGGTCCACTCGTAGTTCTCGCCGTCGGCGGCGGCCTTCAGGTTCTCGGTGGTGGTGCCGATGCCCTTGAGGGCCTTGAACCACATCTTGGCGTGTTCTTTTTCGTTCTCAGCCGTTTTCAGGAAGATCGCGGAGATCTGCTCGTAGCCTTCCTTCTTGGCGACGGAGGCGAAATAGGTGTACTTGTTCCTGGCCTGGGATTCGCCGGCGAACGCGGCCTGCAGGTTTTTCTCGGTCTTGCTGCCTTTAAGTTCCATGATGCTGTTCCTCCTTTATGGTATCGATGTATTTTGTGAGCGGTGTGCGTATCTGGGGCGTCAGGTCTTCGGGGACCCGGTCCGGCGGGAAAAACTTCAGCTCGGTCACTTCTTCGGGATCCGGCTTGATCACGCCGTGATATTTCCGGCACACGAAGACCACGTCCACATTATACACGGGGTCGCCGTTCGGGTAAACATAATAATACTCTTTTCCGGAGAAAACACCAAATAATTCCAGCTCATCCGCGATGAGGCCCGTTTCCTCGCGCATCTCTCTCGCGGCCGCTTCCTCGCAGCTCTCGCCGGGCTCCAGGCTCCCGCCGTGATAGGCCCACAGGCCGTTGTCTTTCCGCTTCTGGAGCAGGATCTCGCCCCGGTCATTGATCAGGATCACGCTGGCGCCGACCTGGATCAGCGGCATCTTTCCCACATATTTTCTCAGGTCCATGATATAGCCGCCCATGATGACCTCCTACAGCAGCTCTTTGTTGTACAGTCCCCGGGTCACGGTGCCGGGCAGGGCCTCACCGGCACGGTAGGCTCTCAGGATCTCCCGGCATTCTTCCCGGCTTTCCAGGGTGAACAGGAAGGAGTGGTGATGGAGCGGAGGCAGCCTGTCCTTCATATCGCCCCAGTACAGGGGATGGGGGTTCAGCAACTGGGAGATCTGCCGGGCATGGCACATGAGTTCAAAGGGCGTGTCGTACCGGTCCATGATCTGCCCGTGCCCGCCGCAGGCCCTGCAGCCCGTGGATGTAAGCGGGCAGGCCCTGAAGCTCATCAGGGGGATCTTCCCGTAGACCAGCAGGCCCTCATCCGGGGCGTATCCCATCTGCGGCGCGTATCTCAGGTTCCACTCCACGCTCAGGTCGTGCTCGGCGACGCCCAGGGAGCGGTACATGTCCGCCGCGGAAGTGTTCATGATGCCAAGGGTGTATTCCCCGAAGCATTCCAGTCCCGCTCTCCGGGCCTGAAAGAGCCCGCCGGGATTGCCGGCGCTGACCCTTTTGAGGCCTGCTTTTTTCAGGCTGAGCAGCCTTTCGGCGGTCCTTTCATCCTCTTTTCCGAAGGCGAAGGGGAAGAGCCTCGCGCCGATATTGGGATGCGCGCGCACGAAGTCCTCATCGAGCTGCTCGATGGGTAGGTACACCCTGTCGGCATCAGTCAAAAACCCCTCGTCCCACTGTGCCTTATCGGAGAAAAACAGGTACGTGAGCGGCGCGGCAGGCGATGCGGCGGCGGGACGGTTTTTGATCACCGGTTCGGTGAACATATGGGGTATGGTCTGTGCCCGCAGGGCGGTCATTTGCTCCGTCAGTTCTTTCCTGGCCCGGTTGATGTCCCCGGCCCGGCAGTGGAGGCCGCCCGGCGCGTCGATCGTGACGGAGGCCGCCAGATAGGGCGTGCCGCCCAGCGTTCTCAGGCTCCCTTCGGCGCGGTCCTCCTTACGGGGCGTCGCAAGAGACGGATCCTCACTGAGGGTCCGCCCGCACTTC
>CADCQZ010000399.1 GCA_902803675.1 uncultured Eubacteriales bacterium | reverse complement strand
AGCTGTGCATCGGCCTTAGAAGCGTGATCCACATGTTCCGGCCGGATATGCTCATCCTGGGCGGGGGCGTGGGCTCCGCCGGCGAAGTGCTGCTCAGCCGCGTCAGGCAGGAGTTCGAGCGTGATCCCGCCGGCCTCCGGGGCCTGGCCATGCCCCGGATCGTCACGCCCCGGCTGGGGAACAGCGCCGGGTCCGTGGGCGCCTGCTTCCTGGCGGCGGAGGCCATCGGAGTGACCATCCGCACCGAGACCTTCCAGCTGCCGTAGCTTTCCCGGCCGCGCCTTTCCCGTTGGGCGGGACAGAGGCGCGGATCGGATCCCGGCGCGGCAGGCCCGAGCGGGACGCCCTGCATCATTCCGAATAAAAAACTGTGAAGCTGACTAATGTCATGTCTTCACAGTTTTTTGTTATGGAGCCGCGATCCTGCGGGAGGCGTCACAGCCACGTCTTCGTTTTTTCGATCAGCTTTGAGTAGACCCGCTCCTTCATCCATGTTTCGGTGCAGTCCCGCATGATCTCATCCGCGGTCATCCATTTCACGGCCGCGTTCTCGTCCTCCTTGGGGCGCAGGGGATCCGACATTTCTCCCAGGAGCAGATAGGTCACATTGAGGTGCAGATGCCCCGGCACCCACACGCCGTTTTTTTCGTGCCCGTCCACGGTGAGCACCTCCAGGGAAAAGGGCTCGTGCCGCACCGGGCGGATATGGGCGATGCCGCTCTCCTCCCGGGCCTCCCTGAAGGCCGTTTTTTCCAGGTCCGCCTCCCCGTCCGCATGCCCGCCTGTCCAGGCCCAGGCGCGGTAGATGTTGTGCCACGCCATCAGGAAACGCTCCCCTTTTGGGTCCGTCACCCAGGCGGAGGCGGTGAAATGGGCGTGGAGACAGTCCCTGAACAGGATGCGGGGCTCACCGCACAGGCGGAGGATGGCCGTTTTGTCCTTCGCCTCCTGGGCGTTCACCGGCTCATAATCTTCCAGGATCCCGATCAGTTTTCTCACGGCACGTTCTCGAAAAAGTCGTTCTTTTCCACATCCTCCCCCACCACGGACTTTACCAACCCGAAGCGGTAGCAGGAGTAAGCGCTGTCCCGGGGCTCCACCACGAAGACCTGGAACTTCCCGTTGACCTTCTGACCCTTGTCCTGCTGCGAGATGTGATGGCGGTACATTTCCTGCGCCACCTCGAAGCCCGTCATGCCGCCGAAGGCCTCAAGGGGCTGATCCCAGTCCATCTCGATCTGTCCCTCCCGGTACAGGTGCAGGTACAGTTTCTTCACCTGCCACGCTTCACCGGTCTCGGGAGCATAGTCCGGGTCCGCCGCCCGGTCGAAGCAGCGCCTCGCCGCGTCGGCGCAGATCTTGTGGGCGCCGTGCCCGTACTCGCCGTTCGAGTCGTGGGTCAGCACCACCTCCGGCCGGTAAGTCCTCAAGAGGGACACGATGTATTTGTCCACCTTGCTTTTGCCCCAGTTTTTATAGGCCGTGTCGATATTCTTGGAGTACTTGTCCCAGAAATCCCCCAATACGGGGTAATTCCGGATCCCGGCGTACCACAGCCCGTCCAGCAGTTCGCTGCGCCGCTCGTAGGTGCCGCAGGTCATGGTGGCCACGATCACGGCCTTCTTTTCCTCCGCCGCGTAGCGGGGGATGGCGCCGCCGAAGAAGAGGATCTCATCGTCCGGATGGGCCACCAGCACCATCAGGTCCGCCTTTTCCAAAGTGGGCTGCCACTGCTGTACCCAGTCGGGCACGGTACCCTGGGTGAACACGTGGATCTCGCTCACCTCCAGGACGCGCTGCCGGTCCTCGGTGAGGCGGATGGTGATCTCCTCCGTGCCATCGAGCGGCACGTACTGGTGCGCGTACAGGCTTTCGGAGGTATAGACCGTGTCCCCCGCGGCGTCCCTGATCTCGAAGGGACGCACATCCTCGCCGAAGCACAGGTAGACGCCGCAGATCTTCTCGCCCGCGGGCGCCTTCACCTCGATGAAGGGATGGCGCTGCTGATAGGACTTCCAGGTGGTGTTGTATCTCCCGTCGTAGAGCCGGGTGATCTTGAACTTGCCGCCGCTGGTGGTGTATTTGCAGTCCTCCCTCAGGTCCCGGGCTTCGATCTCCTCCGCCCCGGCGCCAAACAGGGGCAGCAGCAGGAAAAGCACGCACATCAGGGATGTGAGACGCGCCGTAAAACGCATAGATATCGTCCGCCTTTCATCAAAGAAGAGCACCGCGCTCAAAAAGCACGGTGCCCTGTCGTGACTTAGTAAGGATTATTCCTGATCCTCCGCGGGAGCGTCGACGTACTCTTCCACGGGCATTTCGGCCATGGCGGCGGCCTCGTCATCCAGCACGGCGCGGATGCTCAGGCTGATGCGCTTGGCTTCGGGATCCACGTTGAGCACCTTGACCCGGACGATCTGGCCCACGGAGAGGACTTCCTCCACCTTGCCGATGCGGGTCTGGGCGCACTGGGAGATATGCACGAGGCCGTCAACACCGGGCTCCAGCTCGATGAAGGCGCCGAATTCCCTGATGCGGACCACGGGGCGCTCCAGGACGCAGCCCACGGGGTACTTCTCTTCCACGTTGTCCCAGGGACGGGGCTGCAGCTGCTTGTAACCCAGCTGGATGCGCTCCTTTTCACGGTCCAGGGACAGGATCTTCACGTCCACTTCCTGGTTGATCTTGAGGATGTCGCCGGGCTGGTTCACACGGCTCCAGCTCAGGTCGGTCACGTGGATCAGGCCGTCCACGCCGCCCAGATCGACGAACGCGCCGAAGGAGGCGAAGCGGCGAACGATGCCCTTGACCACGGCGCCCTCTTCCAGGCGCTCCCAGGCTTCCGCCTTCTGGGCGGCTTTTTCCTCGATGAGGACATCCTTGCGGCTGGCGACGATGCGCTTCTTCTGGGTGTCCACGTCGATGATCTTCAGCTTCATGGGCTGGCCCACGAACTGAGCGATCTTATCCACATAGTTCAGCGCCAGGCGGGAAGCGGGCACGAAAGCGCGCACGCCGTCGACCAGAGCGATCAGGCCGCCCTTGACGGCTTCCTTGCCCACGGCCTCGATGTATTCGCCCTTCTCGTATTTTTCCATCAGGGCGTCCCACACCTTGCGGTTGATGATATTGCGCTGGGACAGGAGCACGTTGCCTTCGCCGTCATTGACCTTGACGACCTCGACCTCGATCTCGTCGCCGACCTTGACGTCCTTGTCCACCATGTCTTCCTTCTTGAGGATCCCGTCGGACTTGTAACCGATGTTCACGCCGATCTCGTCGTCAGTGACCTGCTCGACCTTGCCCATGAGGGTCTGACCGTTGCGGATGCGCACCAGGGACTTGTCAAGATCCGCCAGGAAATCCCGATTGCCCTGTTCCTCCTCACTCACTTCTTCGGCAGGCTGCCCTTCCTGAACGGGTGCCGCTTCGTCCGCAGGGGCGTCTGCTACAGGAGCGACTTCTTCAACAACAGGGGCATTCTCTTCCACGGGGACATTCTTTTCCAACTCATCCATGTGTGCTACAACCTCCTTGAGCAACCAGTCCGGGGTGGATGCCCCGGCGGTCACACCGATAAAATCTTTGTGGATATCATAAAAGTGCTGCGGAATATCCGCCTCACGTTCCACCAAACAGGTACGGGGGCACTTTTTGAGGCACGCCTCGTACAGCCTTCGGGTATTGGCGCTCTCCAGCCCCCCGATGACGATCACGCAGTCGCTGCTGCCGGCGATGTTCTCGGCTTCCTCCAGCCTTTTCGCCGTGGCGTTGCAGATCGTCTTCCTCACGGCCATGTCGCGGACCTTCGGCCTGAGCGCGGAAAGCACCTCATCCCATTCCTTTTCGGGAAAGGTGGTCTGGCTCACCACCAGGGCCCTGTCCATGGGGGGCAGAGCGTCGGCCTCCGCCGCGTTTTCCACCACCATGCACCGGGAGGAGTCCCCCTCCGGCCGGTACCAGGCCGCCGTGGCCGTCACCTCGGGATGGTGCCGCTCCCCCACGAGGATCACGCTGATCCCTTCCCGGGCCGCCTGCCTGACGCGCTCGTGCAGGGCCTTGACGTACTCGCAGGTGCAGTCCACCGCCTTGAGGCCGCGCCCGGCGCAGCGCTCGAACACTTCCGGCGCCACACCGTGGCTCCTTAAGATGACCACCTGGCCCTCGGGCACTTCCTCCAGGCTCCTGACCGCCGTGATGCCGGCTTCTTCCAGCCGGCCCATCGCCAGGGGATTGTGGATGAGGCTGCCCAGGGAATAAGCTTTCAGCCCTTCGGCCTTCGCCTGTTCCGCCGCCGCCAGGGCCTGATCCATCGCCCTGCGCACTCCCGCGCAATAGCCTGAATGCTGAGCCACCCGAACCGGCATACAACCTCCCGAAAACCCTGGTTCCTAACATTCTATAACAAAATGTCAAACCACGCAAGGCCCCGGGGCATTTTTTTTGCCGCCGAGCTTGGACAATTTTATTACATTTTAAGGAATTTTCTGATATTTCCCGTCCCGCGCCGGCCCAGACCGTGAACCGGCGGCCTTCCGGTGATTTTCACGAAATCCAGCCCCGGCTGATTTCCACCGAACAAATGCCTATAAGGCCGAGCGGTCACAGCTTCGCGTTTGCGCGCAAACGCGCCTCGTGATCCGCGAGTGAATGAGGCATTTGGCCGTAACTTTCACAAAGGGGATCAGTACCACTTGTGCCGGCGCAGCGAAAGCTGAGCGTCTCCCCGCCGCGGCGGCAGGTGATCGAAAATCAGCGGCCTCCCGGTGATTTTCGTGAAATTCAGCCCCGGCTGAATTTCTACAGAACAAATGCCGATATGAATGAGCGGTCGTAGCTTCGCGTTTGCGCGCAAACACGCCTCGTGATCCGCGAATGAATGAGGCATTTGACCGGGTAGGTCTGCGGGAGGGTACCGGGTATCCTCCCGCACAAGCAAGCGAAGCGCAGCGCAAGCTGAGCGCACCCGAAAACCATTGAGAGATCGGCCCGGATGTGGTATATTATCCCTGTACGGGCACGCCTCCATCCGGGGGCGGCTCAGACCATCATCGGAGGGATATCATGCCGCTCACCATCGCCATCGACGGCCCTGTCGGGGCCGGGAAATCCACCATATCGGACGCCGTCGCGAAAAGCCTCAACATCCTCCATCTGGACACGGGAGCCATGTACCGGGCCGTGGGCCTGGGCGCCCTGGACCTGAACGCGGACCCGGAGGACGAGGAGAAAGTGGTCTCGCTCCTTCAGGACGGGAAGATCCTCGTGGATGTCAAATATGAGGACGGGCAGCAGGTGACGCTGCTCAACGGCGTCAGCGTCAATGACCGCATCCGCACCCAGGAGGCGGGCGGCGCGGCTTCCACCGTGTCCCGCTACCCCGGCGTGCGCAGGGCGATGGTGCGCCTCCAGCAGGCCCTGGCGGAAAAATGCCCCATGCTGCTGGACGGGCGGGACATCGGCACCGTGGTGCTCCCCAACGCCCCCGCCAAGATCTATCTGACCGCGTCCGTGCAGATCCGGGCCAAACGCCGCATGGAGCAGCTCAGGGAGAAGGGCGACATGACGCCTTTCGAGGACATCCTCAAAGAGGTGGAAGCCCGGGACTGGCAGGACACCCACCGGGAGACGGATCCCTTAAGGCAGGCGGAGGACGCCGTCCTGGTGGATTCCGGCAGCCTCAGCTTCGAGGAGACCGTGGAAAGCATCCTGAAGATCGTGAGGGAAAAATATCATGGCTGAAAAAACCGCCGAAAAAGAGTTTTCTCCCGTCTACCGCTTCTGCCGTTTTCTCGGCAGAGTCGTGCTCCATACCGTGTACCCCACTTCTGTCACGGGCCGGGAGAAACTGAAGGGGCTTAAAGCGCCGTATCTGCTTCTGGGCAACCATCAGCACCTTCTGGACCCGGTGTGCATCGGCTGCCTCTGTCCCCTGGAGGTGCGCTTCCTGGGCAAAAAGGAGCTGACCGGGTCGGCCTTCACCAAATGGTTCATGGGCCAGCTGCACATGATCTCCATCGCCCGGCACGAGTCGGACCTGGAGGCCATGCGCAAGGCCACCAAGGAGATCCGCGCGGGCCGCGTGATGGGCATCTTCCCGGAAGGCACCCGGCACCAGCCGCAGATGATGGAGACCGTGGAGAGCGGCGCCGCCTTCCTGGCCCTGAGGGAAAAGATCCCCATGGTGCCGGTCTATATCCACAAAAAGTTCCGCCCGTTCCACCGGAACACGGTGCGGGTCGGGGACCCGATCATGCCGGAGAGCTATCCCGCCGGCGGCCCCTCCAGAGAGAACGCCGAAAAGCTGAACCAGCTGATCAAAGATACGTTTTACGACCTGCGGCGGCAGGAGGAGGAGAAGAATAAATGAGCAGACTGGGAGACCTGATCCATCTGGAACGCACCCGCCAGGGGCTCACCTTCAAGCAGGTGGCCCGCAAGACGGGCGTGAGTGAGAAATACCTCCAGGAAGTGGAGAGCGGCAAGCGCATCATCGCCGATGACCAGGCCCGCCGCATCCTCAAGTCCATCGGCATGAAGGAACACACCGAGGCGGACTTCACCCTGGATGACATCGCCGCCACCGTGGACCTGCAGAGCGCCGTGCCCCGGCTGCAGGCCGTGGCCAAAGCGGAAAAGAGACCGGCGCCCGAGAAGGGCACTCCCGCCGGGGACGACCCGGTCAACGGCTCCATCTGGCTGGACGCCCTGAGCAGCGTGATCAAGCGGGTGCCCGTGTACAACGCCGCCATGAAGGTGGTGGACCACCGGCTGCTGCCCATCACCGACGGCAGGATCTTCGGATCCGCGCCGGACAAGGTGTACTACTACCTCACCCCGGACGACACCATGCAGGGCTTCCGCATCCGCAGGGGCGACCTGTTATTGGTGGTGCCCTGCCAGGCCCCCGTGGACGGGGCCGTGATGGTGCTCAAGACGCCCGTGGGCCACGTGCTGCGCAAGATCAAGGTGCTGCCCCATTTCCAGGCCGCCCTGCAGACCTATGACACGGAGTTCGAGAGCGAGATCAAGGCCTTCAACGACCTGACGATCGTGGGCCGCTGCGTCCGCCTGGAGGCGGACCTGACCTGACGCAGCAGGGCATGGAGCCCTGGGAACCGCAGAAAGATCCAAAGAAAACACGCGCGGCCGAGGCCGCGCTTTTCTTTATCCATCCGCGGCGAAAAAAGCGCCGGGGCGCCTGGGCGATCCTCACCTCACCGCTTTCAGGCCGTTTTTCCTGATATCATCCAGTTCCTCCGCAGTGAGGCAGCCGGATCGGTACAGCCGCAAATACTCCTTGGATACATCCGAATCGAAGATCAGGGCATCATCGGAATCGATCGTGACGTCGACACCGCTTCGGTAAAGCACGGCGATGGGATGCGACCGCAGATCCCTGACTCTTCCGAGAAGGAAATTACTGGTGGGTGTGATGTTCAGCCGGATGTGATGATCCGCCAGGAAACGGATCACTTGAGGATCTTCCGCGGCCGCGATCCCGTGCTGTACCTCGTCCAGCTCAAGGCACTCCACCGCCCGGCGCACGTCATCCGCCGTGCCCCACTCGCCCACATGCGCTTTCGATCGGAGCCCCTCTGCCTTCGCGCGCCGATAGATGGGCTTGAAACGCTCTATCGGCTGCGCCAGCTCATCCCCGTACAGATCGATGGAGAAAAACTCTTTCCGCCCCCAGAAATGAGACAGGCAGTCCTCCAGATAAGCGATATCGCAGTGCCGGGACAGCCCGATCTGGAGCCGCAGTTCGATCTCAGGAGCGATCATACGATGGGCCGTTTCAAACGCTTCGATCAGTTCGTCGATATTTCCGTGAAAAAACGCTTCCAGGCCCCAGACGTCCTCACCGATCTCAAGGATGGTGACCCCGTCTTCTCTGGCCTGTTCAAACGCCGCCCGTATCAGCGTCCGGCGTCCTTCGGCGGTATCGGAAAGACCCGCCAGATTCCGGGCAGCCCAGGCGTGCATCTCATCCATGGAACGGATCGGCGCGTCGATCGGATGAATGTCTTTTCCGGTTTGAGCGCGCAGATAGCGGCGGCTCCCGCCCAATACGAAGTGATCGTGCAGGTCCGCCTTGGGGTATCTCCGGACCGCTTCAAGGTCCCCCAGCATCAACGCGTCTGCAAATCCCATCGACACTCCTTTACATCATATACTGATCGACAGGGGGCCGCTTTTTCGCGGCCCCCTGCCCAATGATCATGTTCTGTTCGCTCACTTGGTGACGATCTCGAAGGTCACCGTCGCGGTACCGGTGAAATTGCCCTTGCCCTTGATGGTCACCGTGGCCGTGCCGGCCTCCACGTTGTTCTTGTAAGAGACGGTATAGTCGGTGCCCTTGACCAGCGTCACGGTGGAGCCGCCCACTTTCATCTTGACTGTCACCGTGGGCTTTAGCGCCTTGCCGGTATAGGTCATCGTGGTCTTGCTCAGGGTGACGGTCGCGGTGGACAGTTTCAGCGGATTGATCTTGAAGGTCGCCGTCACCGTGCCGGTGTAATTGCCCTTGCCCTTCACCGTCACCGTGGCGGTGCCCACGTTCTTGTTGTCCTTGTAGGTGACGGTAAAGTCCTTGTCCTGGGTGAGCTGGATCTTTTTGCCGTTCACCGTGGCCCGGACCGTCATGGCCGGCTTTTTCGCCTTGCCGCTGTAGGGCAGGCTGGGATTGTTGAATTTCACCTCGCCCACTTTCACCTTGGTGATCGTGAAGGTCTTTGTCAGGGTCCCCGTAAAGTTCCCCTTGCCCTTGACGGTCACCGTCGCGGTACCGGCGTTCACGT
>CADCQZ010000398.1 GCA_902803675.1 uncultured Eubacteriales bacterium | reverse complement strand
TCTCATCCCGCTTTAGGGAGCCGGCGTCGCCGTCGGGGACGGGACCGGCGATAAAGGAGCGGCGGTGGCCGGATCCGGGGTCATGGTCGGGCTGAGGGTGGGAGCCGGGGTCATGGTCGGGCTGAGGGTGGGGGTCTCCGTAGGCGCCGGCGTGGCGTTTTCCTCGATCACCCGCTCGTAGATCTTTTCCAGGGTGTACTTGGAGGCGGTGCCGTCGGCCCGGATGCCGTTCTCTTTCTGGAAGGCCATGACCGCCTTGGCGGTGCCGTCCAGATACGTGCCGGTGACGGTACCGGGATAATAGCCCCACTCCTTGAGCTTGGACTGGAGCCAGAACACATTCTCGCCCGAAGAGCCTTTCTTGAGAGGCGTGATATCCCCTTCCGGTACTTTGGTGCCGTCAAACGCGGGCGCCGGAGTGGGCGCGGGCGTGGTCCTGGGCAGCATGACGCTCTTGTCCAGGGCACCGGGCTGGACTGCGGCGCGAAGCTCGGGATCCGCCGTGCCGTCCTCGTGGATCGTGACCACGGTGCCGGCGCGGCAGTTGTCGTAGACCCATTTGGCGTCAGCGACCGTCAGGCGGATGCACCCGTGTGATCCCCGCTTGCCCAGATTATTGAGCGAGGACACTTTCAGGCTCATCTCGTCATTGGCGCCGTAGAGCACCGAATGGAAAGCGATGTCGGAGTTGATCCTCGTCCAGTACTGGGCCTTGCCGCCGCCCCATTTGGGGAACTCGCACCACCGGGCCCGCCTGCCGGTGAGCACGAACTGCCCCAGCTCCGACGGGTTGGACTTGGTGCCGGTAGAGCACAGGAATGCCCGGTCGAAAATGTCGTATTCGCCCGTCGCGTCGTTGTACTTCCAGACCTTGACCACCTGGTTGTTGACATCCACCTCCACCGCGTAGGGCACGGGCTCTGGCGTGGCCGAGGGCTTGGGAACGCCGTCGGCCGGCACGACGGTCTCATCATGGAACAGGCAGTTCCAGGTCTTCTCATTCACGGTGCCGGTGACGATCAGGCCGTTGTAGCGCTGGAAATCCTTTACGGCCTGCTGGGTGTTTTTGTAATAGCCGGTGGTGGTTTTGTAGTAGGTGAAAAAGCCCAGGTCCTTCAGGCGCTGCTGCACCAGGCGGACGCGTTCACCGGTGGTGCCGTATTTGAGCTCACCGTTGTACTTGACCGTGATATCGGAAGCGGGCACGGGGATGGGCGTGGCCGCGGGCCGGGAGTCGGCCGCGTAGATCGCCTCCAGGGTGAACACGTCGGCGACGCCGCTGTCTTCCATGCCGAATTCGCCCTGCATCTGTTTCACGGCAGCCCGGGTCTTGTCCAGGTATTTCCCGGAAACGGGGCCCGTGTAGTATCCCAGCTCGGCCAGCTTCTGCTGGAGCGACTTCACATCCTCGCCCTGGTCGTTATACTTGAGCGGGCGGTAGCACTCACCGTAGATCAGGTCCAGTGTCTCGGCGTCGGCGACGCCCGTGGGCTCCATGCCGTAGGCCGTCTGGACCGCCGCCACGGCGGTCTGGGTCATGCTGCCGTACTCACCGCTCACAGGGCCGGTGTAATAGTACAGGGCCCTCAGGCGCGTCTGCAGCTGGGACACGGCCTCTCCGGTATCGCCGTAGCGGAGCGTGTCATCGATGGGCACGCTCTCCCCCAGACCGAAGGGAAGATACACGGCAAGGATCAGGCATATCGCTGTCATCATCAGGATGATCTTTTTCATGTAGGCACCTCACATATGATCGCCGGCTTCCTTAAGTTACCAACGTATCTTAATATATTAAATCTTTTTGCTGATTTGTCAATATCTTTGAGAATTTCGAAAAGTAATTGTAACAAAAATTTCGTAAAATTGATGTGAAATCTGATCCGATCGAGGCCGTTATGATCAAAAAGATCCTGTTCGCGACCATCGCTCTGATGCTGCTGACAAGCCCCGCGTTCACGGAGACGAGCGTGATGCTGATCACCGATCCCCACTACCTGTCAGCGGAGCTTTTTGACAGGGACAGTCCCTATTTCACCGGCATCCTTTCCGGCATGGACGGGAGGCTGACCCAGTACGGCCCGGAGCTGATGGACGCCCTGGCCCAGGAAGTGAGGCACCGGCGGCCGGACGCGCTGATCATCACGGGCGACCTGAGCTACAACGGGGAGAAAAAGAGCCATGAGGAGCTCGCCGCGCGGCTCAGAGAGATCGGGCTGGAAGGCACTCCGGTCTACGTGATCCCCGGCAATCACGACATCAATACCATCCGCCCCGTGGCCTTTGCCTCCGATCATGTCTATACCACCGAGGACGTGGACATAAAAGAGTTTACCGACATCTATCGGGACCTGATGCTGCCCGCGGAAGGCGGCCCGGGCGCGAATCTGTCCTACCATGTCAGACTGAGCGGTCAAATGTGGCTGGCCATGACGGACGTGGCCTGTTACGAAGGGATCGCCTATACCAACGGGATCTTCACCGACGCTCATGAGGCCTGGCTGAGAACAGTGCTCTCGGAAGCGGCTGAAGCCGGGGCGAAAGTGGTGACGGCCTCCCATCACAGCCTGATCGCCCAT
>CADCQZ010000397.1 GCA_902803675.1 uncultured Eubacteriales bacterium | reverse complement strand
TTCAAATCGTTACGGCAGTTAATATTTTTGTAATATTTTCCGGATAAAGACGCCCCTCCGCCGCGGCCCGAAGGAACGCGGCGCGGTTTAAGGGCAGGGGGCGCGCCCGATCACGCAAGGAAGCCGCGGGACGAAAATGCCCCGCGGCTTTCATCGCATGCTTCTTTTTTATTCCACCCTCACCGTGACCGAGGCGCCCTCAAGGCCTTCCCCCGTGACCTCAAGGCGCGCCTCGCCGACGCCGGAGGGCCGGAGCACGGCCAGCGCCTGGCCGCGGCAGCTGGTGAACACGCCTTTGTGATAATTATCCTCCGTGATCGGCGCCCCGGAGCCGAAGCCCGCCAGATACGCGTTCCCGCTCACGGCGGCTTTCAGTTCCACCCGGGCGCCGGGCACCACGCGGTCCGCGTCATCCGTCACCAGGGCCCGCACATACAGAAGGGACCGGGTATCGTTCTTCAGCGCTTTCGTTTCAGGCACCAGCAGGATCTTTTTCGGCTTCCCGGTGGTCGTAAGAGCAGCGCGGGACACTTCACACCCGTCCCTCAGGCTCACCGCCTCCAGGGTGCCCGGGCGGTAATCCACCTCGAACAGGAAAGTGAGGGGCATGCCGTGCACCGGATCCCGCCCCGCCCGTCCGCGGCCCACGGTGACGCCGTTGAGCCTCAGTTCCACTTCTTCCGCGGCGCTGAACACCGCCACATGGACGGGGCAGCCCTCCCGGCCTTCCCAGTTCCAGCACGCTTCCACGCCGGGGAAGCCCCACCGGGTCAGCACTTCCTTAAGGCCGAACACCTTTGGATCGTAGGAGAACAGGCCCGTCCTGTCGCTGCCCCACACCACACTGCGGTACACGCCCTGGGGACGCATCTCACCGGTGATGTCGAGATCCGCGTCGTTGGCGGTGCGCCAGGGATAGGGTGCCCCGAAATTCCACGGCACCGGGGCGCCGTGGAGCCGGGGATCGTCCTCCTTCATGAAGAGGGCCTTGCCGATCCCGGCCTCCCCCAGGTAATCCCAGGCGGTCCAGGTAAAGTCCCCGATCACCCAGGGCGTCTTTTCGATCATGGGCCAGTGGTGACCGATCTGGTTCGGGAAATTCTCCGATCCGAGGATCACCCGCTCCGGGAACATCTCATGGTCCTGAGCGTACTTGTCCTCCAGGTAGTTGTAGCCCACGATGTCCAGGCACGAAGCGAAGGCCTCGGTGTATTTTTCCCACATCAGGTCCCCGCTGCCGCCGATGTCCGCGTTCTGCAGACCGCCCTGGGGCACATCCTTCCACCCGTTCATCTGGGCCTCGAAGAGCTTGTCGTCCAGCCCGTTCCAGAAGGAGCAGACGCCGTTGGAGACCGGGCGGCTCCCATCCAGGGCCCGGACGGTGTCCGCCAGCTTCGCGGCCAGCACATACCCATCGTTGAGGCCCGCCCGCTCGGTGATCTCGTTGCCGGTGGACCAGAGGATCACGCTGGGGTGGCACCGGTCCCTCTTCACGAAGGCGGTCAGGTCCCTGACCCAGTCCGTATCGAAGTACTGGTTGTAATCCCCCGGCTGCTTGCCCATGCCCCAGGCGTCGAAGGCCTCGTCGAACACATACATGCCCAGCCTGTCGCAGGCCTCGATCAGGGCGGCGGACGGCGGATTGTGGGTGGTGCGGATGGCGTTGAAGCCCACTTCCTTGAGCTTTCTCACCTTGCGCGCCTCGGCGTCATACAGGCTTGCCGCGCCGATCGGCCCGTTGTCGTGATGGAGACAGCCGCCCCGGAGCTTCACCGGCACGCCGTTGATCCTCAGGCCCTGCCTGACGTCCGCCTCCACGGTGCGGATGCCGAAGAGCACCTCGTCCTCATCCCGCGCGGGATGATCCACCGGCACCATATGGGTCCTGTACACGGCCTTTTCCGTGATCACGGCCCGCAGGATATACAGCCGGGGATCCTCCGCCGTCCACACCTCGGCCCCGTCCAGGGTGAGGGTGGTCCGGGCCCGCGCGGCAGAGCCCCCGGGCACCTGGATCAGGGTCTTCCTCTCGATCACCGTATCCCCGGTGCTCTCCCGGATCAGGGAAAAGGCCGCCTCGACCAAACGGTTCTCGTTTCGGGTGTTCACCACCTCGGCGCCCACTTCCAGGAAAGCGGTCACGCCCGTGCCGTCCAGGGCCTCCTCCAGCTTCCGGGTCACCGCGCTCAGGCCGCCCATGGGCAGGTATACCGGGGGCGTGTGCGTGAGATGCACGCTCCGGAACAGCCCGGCGCCGGAATACCACCGGGAATTGGGCTGCATGCTGGGGTTGACCGTGACGGTGATCCGGTTCGTCTCGCCCGGATATGTCAAGTTCGTGATGTCCGTCTCAAAGGGCGCGTAGCCGTAGTGCTGCAGGCAGGCCTTCGCGCCGTTCACCTCCACGGTGGCGTTCATCATGGCGCCGTCGAACCGCAGGAAGATCCGATCCCCGGCCCACCCGGCGGGGATGGTGATCTCCTTCGTGTAGTGCGCCACCCCGGCGGTGTAGTATCCGCCGGCCGCCCCGGCGGGCACATCGGGGCTCACGTCCCCTTCGATCATATAGTCATGGGGCAGGTCCACTGTCCTTTCCCCGGCGGCGCCGCTGACGCGCGCGCCGTATCCGAAGGTCCAGCCCCTGTCGATGCAGATGCTCCTTGCCGTATCCATCATCCCTATCCTCCTTTGCCGGCCCGGCCGGATGAACCGCCCCGCGCCGTTCTCGGTCACAATATAACAGATGACCCCGCTCAGGCGCAAGCTTTTCCGCGCCTGTCTGGACCAAACGCGATCCATGGGGTATAATACCGGAAATGAAACATCATCCGGCCGATCGCAAGGCCGGCGCGGGGAGGATCGCCATGGAAACGGAACATCTGAGCCCGGGAGAAGAGGCTCTCCTTAAAAAGATCAGGGAGGAGGGCGAGGCGCGCTTCAGGGAGGAGAAGGCCATGAAGGTGCGCAATTACCGGACACTGAACCGCCTTGCCCAAAAAGGCGGCATCCTGTTCACCGGTTCCTCCCTGATGGAGCAGTTCCCCGTAACGGAACTGTGCGCGAGCGCCGGCATCCCCGGCCCCGTGTACAACCGGGGCATCGGCGGCACCACCACGGACGATTTCCTGCGGGAGATCTCCACGGTGCTCCTGGACCCGGCCCCGGCGAAGGTGTTCATCAACATCGGCACCAACGACATGACCGACCGGGTCTGGGGCGGCGGCTGGATGGATCACCTGGTGAGCAATTATGAGAAGATCCTCACCATCGCCCGGGAAAAACTGCCCGAGACGGAAGTGTACGTGATGGCCTTTTACCCCGCCAACCTCCACCTGCCCGGCAGCGACGATCCCGGCCGGCAGGCCATGCTCCGCTTCAGGACCCCGGAAAACATCCGGGAATGCAGCCGCCGGGTGGGCGCGCTGGCGGAGAAACTTTCCTGTCACGCCATAAACGTGAACCGCGGCCTCAATGACGCCGGGGGCGAGCTGAAGGCGGAGTACACCACCGACGGCGTGCACATGACCGCCGAGGCGTACACGGTGATCTTTGAAAACCTCCTGCCCTTTCTCAGACAGGAGAGATGATATATCGGCGGGCACCCGGGATCGTCACATCCCCGGCGTCAAAACGCCCGTCTTCCCCCGTTCAAACGGCCCTCACTTCGAAGGGCCGTTCTTTTTGCCGATCAGATCGGTGAGGTATCCCACCAGGGCCTGGCCGCCGCTGATGCCCAGCTTTTTGAGCGTTTCCAGGGTCTCCTGCTGGCGCTCCTTCGGCAGGGACCTCACGGCGTTCGCGATCCTTTCCACGCTCCTGAGGCCCTGGGTGCCGATGCCGCTGAGGGTCCGGGACCCGGTGGACCCCAGGACATCGAAAAGCGTCTCGGTCAGATCGGCCCGCTCCTTATCATCCATGCGGCCGAGGAAATCATCCATGGTGCGGTCGACCAGGTCCGACGCCGGGGACTTCTCCGCTTCCTCGAAACGGTCCCTCATCACCTGCCAGGTGAGGCCGTCGTGCTGCGTCAGCCCCGCAGCGCTGCTCCTGACCACCCGGTGATCATACCCGTCTTCCATCAGCTGACCGATCACGCTGGTCTCCGGCACGATGCTGATCACCTTGCGCGCGGCCTCCCGGTATTCTTTCGTGCCCGTGATCTCCTCCCGGAACCCGGGACCGTCGTGGGTATAGATCTTAACGATCCTGTCCCGGACGTCCTCCCGGCAGAAGGCCGAAGCGAAGACCGCCAGGTTGCCGCCCTTGGAGTGCCCGCCGACGATGAGCGGCCCGGGCACCGACCGGGCCGCCCACGCGAGATATTCCACCGCGCGGAGCCGGCCCTCGGTGAGGCTCGTCACGCTCAGGTTGAAATTCTCCTTCCAGCCCACCAGGGACCCGTCCGTCCCCCGAAAAGCCACGTACGCGGTCCCGTCATCCAGATGAAAAGTGACCGCGGCCAGCTGCATGCCCTTTTCCTCGTCCACGTCGTTCATGTAATGGCTCAGCACCGTATTCCGGAACCGGTCGCCGGAGAGCATGCCGTCCATCAGCAGCGCCGCCTTCGCGGTGTATGACCTGGACGCTTTCACGCTTTCCCGGTCATGGACGGCGAAAAAAGCCTCCGCGGCGTCCTTCAGCCTCACGCCCGTCCCGTTCTGAGGCACGATGTTCCCAAAGTCGGTATAAGCCAGTTCCGAAAGGATCAGGCTGTCCACCTCATTGAAGGGGGCCGCGGTGAGCGGGATGTCCCCCCGCCAGGCAAGATAGTCGAAAACGTTCGCCATCGATCCGATGTCTCCTTTCAAAAGGCCGGGAAACGGGAAAAAGATACCGGCCGCGTCGTGAGATCCTGAAAGCATTCATTCACGGCTCAAAAACATGTATACACGCATATTATACCCGGGATCACGGGATTTTCCAGGCGTTTTTTGGCCGTATCACCGCTTTTTTTCGCCCCGATCGGTGCCTGCGCGCTGGGCAAGATGACGGACAAACGATTGACAACGGCTCCGGCCTCATCTATACTGTATAAGGAAAACCGTGCATCCGCCGCGGGCTCAAAAGGCCTCGGCCCACACTTGAATAACGAAAGGATGATCCGCATTGAGCCAGACGAAGAAAAGCATCTTTGACAAGCTGCCCAGCCTGATCAAGAGCAACAACGTGACCCTCATCCCCGAGGGCGCGATCGGCTACCTGATCGGCCCCACCCTGGCCCTGGTGGCCAACTCGGTGCTGTCCAATTACTTCAACAAGTACATGACCGACGTGCTCAACATCAACTCCTGGGCCAGTGAGTTCTTCAAGTGGCTGCCCGTGATCTCCGTGATCTTCGTGGTGCTGGGCAACATCATCGTGGGCCGCCTGATGGACAGGAGCAAGTCCCGCGCCGGCAAGGCCCGTCCCCTGCTGCTGATCTCGGTGCCCATCAGCTTCATCGCGCTCCTGATCCTGTTCGTCATCTCCCCTCTGGCCACGGACACCATCAATCCCCAGGGCCAGGGCCTGGCGCTGGTGTGCATCGCCATCGGCTATAACCTGTGGTTCGCTTTCGCGTATCCCATGTACTATACGCCCCACGCCGCTCTGGTGAGCCTGTCCACCCGCAACTCCAAGGACAGGACCCTCCTGGCCACCCTGTCCAACGCCACGATGCTGGCGGCCATGGGCCTCAGCACCATGATCCTGCCCTTCTTCCTGAGCCTGCTGTTCGTATATGACATGAGCGGCGCAGGCACGGCCGTGACCAACGCCCAGGGCGCCGTGGAGTACTACGTGAACGCCGAAGGCGCCGTGATGTACGATGCGGTCGCTTCCTACAACAACTGGAAGATCTTCGTGATCGCCCTGACGGCCATCACCGTGGTGGGCGCCCTGGTGGAATTCATGTTCACCCGTGAGCGCGTCACCGAGGAGAGCCTGGACAGAGCCGACGCCGCCGAGCCCGCCAAGGCGCTGCCCATCGGCAAGCAGGCCAAGATCTGCTTCGGCGACAAGTTCTGGATCATCATGATGGTGTTCTTCTTCTGCTACCAGCTGGGCGGCATGACCAAGAACGTCAGCCAGCTCTACTTCTGCCAGGCGATGTTCCCCAACGCCGACGGCGTCTACACCATCGCCAACGGCGGCACCATCTCCGGCCTGCTGGCCATCATCGGCGCCATCCCCACGGCCATCGGCATGGTGGCGGCCCCCATCCTGGCGAACAAGATCGGCAAGGGAAAGGCCATTTTCGCGGGCGCGGCCCTGGCCGTCGCGGGCGGCGCGCTGGGCCTGATCGTGCCCAATAACCTGATCGTCGTTTACGTTTCCTTCATCCTCAAGGCCCTGGGCTCCACCCCCGCCATGTACCTGAGCATGGCCCTGCTGGCTGACGTGCTGGACCATCAGG
>CADCQZ010000396.1 GCA_902803675.1 uncultured Eubacteriales bacterium | reverse complement strand
GGTGTCCATACAGGTGTAGGTCACCGTGCCCCGGTCAAAATCGATGATGACATGGGACTGACGGGGCACAAAGGTGCAGGTGAACACATGCCGTTCCTCATCGATACTGAAGGCGTAATCCTCCTTCGGCGCGATCTCGCCCCCGAAGGGATCCCGGGCGTCGAAGGCCGCCACGCGGTTCATCAGCCCCACGAAGTCTTTCAGGTCCGCGTACGGGAGATCCCCCGCCCCGTCCAGATAATACAGCGGGTGATCGGGGATGAGCACCATGTCCTGCGCGGACCGGATATCCCTGTCATCCGTGCAGTAGACCGGGACTGAACTTGTTTCCACCGTGTGCGGCGCGCTCTGAGCCGGGACTGAGACCGGCAGCAGAGCCAGAAGGATCAGGATCGCGAGGCATCGTTTCATTCAGGATCACTCTCCTGTTTTTCAACTTGTGTTCCGGGCGGGCCCGCTTCATCCATCAGCGTAGCGGATGAGCGGGCAAAAGTCAAGCGAAACCATCCGCCGCCGCGGCAGCAAAAACCGCGGCCCCAAACAGAGCCGCGGCATATCATATAAGTCCGCGCTTACCGGAAGTCCTTCAGGATCACCATCTCGACCCTGTCCCCTTTGATATACACCTTGACCTCGTCGGCCACGTGGGTCACCACGGATTTTTCCAGCTCGTCCCAGGCCTTCGCGGCGTCCCGGTCTCCCCGGGGCCGGGCCAAAAGCTCCGCCCGGTAGCGGGCCAGGGACCATTCCAGGTCCAGCGTGGGGCTGGTGCCGGATTCGAACACCGCCTCGGACATCATCGGGGTGAAAAAGCCCGTGTCGAACTCGTCCTCCCGGGCGAAGAAATCCCGCAGCCGGCCCATGATGCCCGTGGCCGCGGCGTTCTTCCCGGTGGAGGAGGCGCTCAAAAGGCCCTCCCGCTTTTTCCCGGTCATGGGGGTGTGGACCACCAGATGGATCTCGCACAGGCCACCCTCGTCCTCGATCCAGAACTGCCCGGCCATGTCCCCGGTGACGGAGCGCACCAGCCCAAGGGTCTCCTCGGTGAGCAGGCGCAGGTGAAGGGCGTTCCTGGGGCTCAGGTCTCTGTACACTGCCGCGGCGGCCGCCTGGTCCAGGGCGTCCGTCAAGCCCTGCCCGCCGCTGGTGACGCGGATCACGTCGGTCTTCATCGCTTTATCGCCGTTCCTTCCTTACGCGATGGTCAGGATATCGCAGAAGCCCGTCACGTCGAACACTTCCTGCACCACCTCGTTGACGTGGGTGACCTTCATGCCGCCCTTGGCGCTCATGGCCTTATGGGCGGACAGGAGCACCCGCAGCCCGGCGGAAGAGATGTAATCCAGCTTGCCGAAATCCAGCACCAGCTTGTCCGCACCGTCCATGGACGCTTTCAGTTCCGCTTCCAGCTCCGGGGCGGTCATGGTATCCAGCCTTCCCTCCAGGGCGATCTCCAGGGTATTGCCTTCGGTTTTCTTGGTGATGTTCATTGAAACTGCCTCCTAAAATATATCGTGGATGATCTGCAGATAAAAGAAACGAAACCATCACTCTACAGTATAAAGAATTCCGGGGAATTCCGCAACCAAAAAATTCTGATTTCTCATATATAAGCGCCGTCAGCGCCACAGATCCCTGCCCGGGGCGGGCCAGCGGCCGGGATCGGTGGAGTCCACGCCGTTGTACCTCTCCGGATACATGCCGTGCCAGGTGGGGGGCACGCCCTTAACGTACAGGTGGCCCAGGTCCCCGTAGGCGACGCAGCGGAAGGAGGCCAGCCCCGGATCCCTCTCCTCGGTGAGCAGGATGTTGATCCCCGTGGGCATCATGCAGGTGCCGTGCCACATCGGCAGGGCCGGCAGCCCCGTCAGGTGGGCCGTCATGGCGCACCCCACGCCGAAATGGCAGATGAAGGCGAGGGTGAGATCGTTCCCGCCGGGGGCGCAGCGGTACATGCCGTTTTCCCGGGCATAGCCGTTATCCTTAAGCACCCGGTCCAGGCCGTCCTTCGTCTCCTCCCAGACCGCGCGCACATTGCTGCCCGCAAGGTACCCGGCGTCCGCCCAGGCGTCCCGGTCCTGAAAACCCTTTTCGTCATACCACTGATCGTGCTTCAAGTCCCACGGGATCCGGGATATCCCCCGGAAGGCGTCGAAAGCCCGGCCGCGGAACTCCTGCAGCCAGGGCAGCACCTCGTAAGTCAGGCCCGTTCCCCTGAGCGCCGTGTCGGCGGTGGCCCGGGCCCGGCCCAGGGGGGACACGTATACCCGGTCGATCCGGGTGGACCGGAGCCTCTCCCCCAGGCACTCGGCCTGGATGACGCCCTCGGGCGTGATCGAGTCCACGGTGTAGTCCGGATCGGCGTGGCGGATGATCAGTACGCGCATGGCAAAACCTCTCGGATCCAAAGTTTCTTCCTGACGGAACGATGGGAATATAACACAGCGGCAAAGAGGATGTCAAACGGCCGGGCACGCGCGTTTATGTAACAATCCTCCCGCCTTTTTGCCTTTTTGGCCCGCCTGTGGTATGATAAAGTCTCCGAAGGAGGTATCAATCATGCTTTCGAAGCATTTGCGCCCCATATGCGTCATCCTGTGCCTCATCCTGATCCTCGGCGCCGCGGCCCTGGCGGACGGTTTCAAGCTGCAGCGG
>CADCQZ010000395.1 GCA_902803675.1 uncultured Eubacteriales bacterium | reverse complement strand
GTTCATCATCTCCAGGCCTACGGTGACGGCGTGCTTCCCGGCCAGGCGGTCCAGCTCCCGCAGGCTTTCGGCCAGACGCTCCTTCTGTACATCAAGGGGCGCTTCCGCGTCCCTGATGCGTCCGGCGATGAGCCCCACGATCAATACGCCGCCGAAGGGGGAGAGGGTGATCATGTGCTCTTCCAGGTGAGCGATGGCTTTTTTACGGACGTCGGGATCTTTGTCCACCAGGTTATAGCCCCGGGCCCCGTAAACGGAACCGGTGCCGACGGAAGTCAGGACCATGTCGAGCCCCTTCAGGTCCCGCCACAGCGCCTCACGGTCGATCTCACGGGAATCCAGGATGTGCAGTTCCGCCGCGTCGAACCCGTCGTTCTTCATCCGAGACAGAATGTCCGTATAGGCGCCCCGATACAGGATGGAACTGTCCGGCCCCGCTTCAAGGGCGCCGGTCGCCGCTATCCGCATGCTTTGCCTCCTTTGGTCCGGGTTTGGATAAAGGGGTCCCGGCAAACCTGCCCGGGACCCCTTTTGTTCGTTTGATGGATCAGTCGTAGAAGGACCTGTCATCACCGTCAGCCAGGGAAACGCAGAAATCCTTTTCCCGGGTATAGTGTTCGTACCAGACGTAGAATACTTCCTTCCCGGGCTCCGCCACCAGGGCATGATCCCATCCGGCGGGCACATAGCTCCACTCACCGGCTTTGTGCGGGACCGGGGCACCATTGTCGACAGTCAGTGTGAAATCGGAATCGCCCAGGCAGTAATTCCACTGCTCCACCCGGGGATGGCCGGTCTCGACCGTGCCCTCGCCGACGGCACGGACCACACCCACCATGATGCGGCCGAGCTGCTTGGGCCCGAGGATGGACCAGGAGGTGGTGTGCGGGCCCTTGCAGTCCTGGTCATAAACGGTGCCCTTGCTGTAGGGGAGGAAGAAGGGCAGCCTCACATGGCAGGCGTCATACAGCTTTTTGTCCCATTCATTGCGCTCGACCACGCTGTACACGAATTCCATGTCCTCCACGGCGTGGATCACATAGGGCTCCTTGTCGAAGTTCGGCGCGTAGAAGGACGGCTCGGTGACGCTGAACACATTGCGCGCGGAAGTGATATAGCCCTTGCCTTTGCCCAGCATCACCAGGATGGTGTCATCCCCGTGCAGTTCGGGCGCGACGCAGCTGCCGGCTTTCAGGAAGCACTTATAGTTGCGGATGCCGCCTTCATAGGTGCCGGGCAGCAGCTCACACATGGCGAAACCGTGATCGTCATACTCTTTTTTGAGGTCCTCGTCGCGGGCTACGTAGAATTTTGCGGGAGCCGGCGCGGGCAGCTGCCGGGTGGGCATGGGCTTGTAGATGAAGTCCCGGTCGTTGCGGGTGAATTTCTCGAACCATACGTAGAATACTTCCTTGCCGGGCTGCGCGACGAGGCTGTGATCGAGGCCCGCGGGGATGAAGCTCCACTCACCGCTTTTATGATTGACGGTCTTTCCGTCGACGGTCAGATCAAAATCGGAGTCCCCGACGCAGTAATTCCACTGATGCACTGCGGGATGGCCCTTTTCGACTGTGCCTTCACCCACAGCGCGCACCACGCCGACCATGATATGGCCCAGCTGTTTGCCGTTGAGCACATGCCAGGAAGTGGTATGGGGGCCTTTGCAGTCCTGGTCATATTTCACGCATTCGTTCAGGCTGCGGAAGAAGGGGAGCCTGGCGTGGGAGGCGGCATAGTCTGCCCAGTCGTCCGCGGTCATATCCACGACAGCCATGACGAATTCCATGTCGGTGAAGGCCTGGATCTCATAGGGCTTTTGGTCGAAGGCGGGGGCGTAGAAGCTCAGTTCCCGGATGGCGTGAGCGCCCTGCGGGTCCGCGACGTAGCCTTCCCCGCGGCCGAAGAAGAGAAGGACCAGCTTGTCCTTGTACAGGGCGGGGCAGATACGGCTGCCGGCCTTGAGGAAGTACTTGGTGTTTTCGATGCCCCCGTCGTAAGTGCCGGGCAGCAGCTCCACGGCCGCGACGCCGTTCTCATCGAAGACGGGACGGATATCCTCGTTATGCGCGACGTAAAATTCCATTTTTGTTTCTCCTTTCATGTCGGTCACTCGGGCAGTTTCTGGCCGGGAAGCACCTTGACATCAAAATCCTTTTCCCTGGCGAAATGCTCATACCACACATAGAACACCTCTTTGCCCGGATCGGCCACCAGGTCATGATCGGGGCCCGCCGGGATGAAGCTCCACTCGCCGGCCTTGTGGGGCAGGGGATCGCAGTGATCCACGGAGATGTGGAAATCGGAAGCGCCCACGCAGTAGTTCCACTGGTGCACGGCGGGATGCCCCTCTTCGGTGGTGCCTTCACCGATGGCGCGGGTGGTGCCGACCATGATGCGGCCCAGCTGCTTGCAGTTGAGCACGCTGCGGGCCTCGGTGTTCGGGCCCTTGCAGTCCTGGACATACCGGACACAGTCGGAGTGCCTGCGGAAGAAGGGGAGATACACGTGATTGGCGGCGATGATCTCCTTGTCCCACTCGTTGAGATCGACGACGCTCATGATGAATTCCATCTCCTCGACGGCGTGGATGGTGTAGGCGCAGCGGTCGAAATTCGGGGCGTAAAAGCTCAGCTCGGTGATATTGTAGGAGGATTCCGCGTCGCAGATATATCCGGTGCCCTGTCCGAAGAAGAACAGCACGGTCTTATCCGCGTACATCCGGGGAGAAACACTTTTTCCGGGCTTGAGCCAGCATTTGAAATTGCGGATCCCGCCGTCATAGGTCCCGGGAAGCAGTTCCGTGCAGGCAAATCCCTGAGCGTCGAATTCCTTGGCGATGTCCTCGTTGCGGGCAATATAGAACTTCTCCATTTTGACCTCCTCTGATGATCAGTCATTATTGTGAAACCGGTTACATTCCAGATCGTGGTCATTATGGCATCCTTTTTGCGGATAAGTCAATCGATTTGGGCTAAAAAGGAAAACTGTACAAAATCGGCCCCCTTTTTCTCCGGGAAATATCAAAATAATCCGCCTTTGTCAAAAGATTGACAGACGGATATCAAAGCGGGTACAATATCGCGATCCTATCGATGGGAAGAGCGGTATGACGATCTATGACATTGCCCGTCAGGCGGGCGTATCCACGGCGACGGTCTCCAGGGTGCTGAACCATTCCGGCAGTGTCAGCGAAGCGGCCCGTCTGAAAGTCGAGGCTGTCATTGAGCGGGAGGGATATATCCCCAACGCTTTCGCGCACAGCCTGACGACCAAGCGAAGCGGCACGGTGGGGATCATCTGTCCGGAGATCGCGGACGCCAATCATGCCTATCCTGTGTCGGAACTGAGCCGCCTGCTGCGCGGCAGCGGTTTTGAGATCCTGCTGATCGACACGGCCAGCAATACCGAATCGAAGCGCCCGTATTTCAACACGATGATCAGGCGACAGGTGGAGGCGGTCATCGTGATCGGCTGCGGCTGCGGTAAAGCGGAGGAGGATGACTTCCGGTATGCCGCGGGCCGTGTGCCGGTCTTCGTGGTCAACGGACGTATCGACCTGAAAAATGTGTACAGCATCCTTTGCGATGAGGAAAAAGCGGCCTGCGACATGGTGCGGCGTTTTGCGGGGATGGGCCGGCACAGGATCCTGTATCTGTATGATTCCGATACATACAGCGGGAAGATGAAGCTGAACGGTTATCTGGAGGGAATGCGCCGCTATGCCGGCTGTGAGCCCTTCAGCATCCGGCTCGACAACGGGCACAGGTCCTCTTTTTATGAAGCGGCACGTCAGGTCCGGGCCCTGAAGGAGATCGGGGATATCGAGGCTGTGCTGACCGCGGATGATTCCATAGCCGTCGGCGCGGCCAAAGCCCTGCGGGAGGCGGGACTGCCGCCCGTCCCCATGATCGGTTTCAATGACACGATCCTGAGCCGGTGCGCTGAGCCGGAACTGTCCAGCGTCGATATCCGGATGAAGCAGCAGTGTGTTTTGACTGTCGAAACGCTTCTTGATGTGCTCAACGGACGGGAAACGGCATCCTGCGTCAAGCTGGACGCGGCCCTGGCGGAGCGCGCTTCCCTGACGGATTTCATGGATCGCGATGTGAAGAATAATAAAGAAAAGGTGTAAACATCATGAGTGAAGACCGCAAAGAAGTCGAAAACCTGGCGCAGGACCGGGAAAAAGTCATCGTCAGGACCAGTTTTATCGGCATCGGCACCAATGTGTTCCTGGCCGCTTTCAAGGCGGCGGTGGGGATCATCTCCCATTCCATCGCCGTGACCCTGGACGCGGTCAACAACCTGTCGGACGCCCTGTCCTCGGTGATCACGATCATCGGGGCGAAGCTGGGCGCCCGGAAGCCGGACAAAAAGCACCCCTACGGCTACGGCCGCATCGAGTACTTGAGCTCCATGCTGGTGGCGGCCATCGTGCTCTACGCCGGCATCACCTCGCTGGTGGAGTCCGTGCGCAAGATCATCCATCCGGAGGAAGCGGATTACGGCGCGGTGGCCCTGATCATCATCGCGGTGGCCATCGTGGTCAAGCTGATCCTGGGCCGGTACGTCAAGGGGCAGGGGGAGAAAGTGAATTCGGGAGCCCTGATCGCCTCGGGGTCGGACGCGTCCTTCGACGCGATCCTGTCCGCGTCGGTGCTCCTTTCCGCGGTGATCTACCTGATCTGGCACGTGTCCCTGGAGGCCTATGTGGGCGTGGTCATCGCCTGCTTCATCATCAAGGCCGGCATCGAGATGATGCGGGAGACCCTGAGCGACATCCTGGGGCAGCGCGGTGACGAGGAACTGACAAAAAAGATCAAAGCGCTCCTCAATGAGGATCCCCAGGTGCGCGGCGCCTTCGACCTGATCCTGTACAACTACGGGCCCAACAAGAACTACGGTTCCGTCCATCTGGAGCTCCCGGATACCATGAAGGTGGACGAGGTGGACCGCCTCACAAGGCGCGCCCAGCTCAAGGTGTACCGGGAGACCGGGGTGATCCTCACCGGCGTGGGCGTCTACTCCTACAACACCTCGGATGACGAGGCGGCCCGGATCCGCAATACCGTGCAGGAGAAGGTGCTGTCCCACGACTGGGCGCTGCAGATGCACGGTTTCTACGCGGATACGGAAAAGAAAACGGCGCGTTTCGACGTGGTGCTCAGCTTCGAGGTGGATGCCAAAGAGGCCCTGGGCACCCTGATGGGTGAGGTCCACGCCCTGTATCCCGATTACAAGTTCACCATTTCTCCGGATATCAGCTTTTCGGACTGACGGCAGTAAACGCCGACATAAAAAAGCGGGCATCCCGGCTGTATTCGCCGGGATGCCTGTTTCATCTGCGGGGGTTTTTGGGGCGCATCAAAGTCACGGGATGTCGATATCCATCAGGGGGGCGTGCTGCTGCGCGCCGTACACATCCCGGTCCGCTATAGTGCCCGACGGGGTGTCCCGTAAAAAGGTGATCTTGATGCCCATCCCCGGATCGTAGACGGCGAAGTCCGTTATGTTCTCCACGGGCACATGATAGAGCGCGGCGATGGAAGCGGGGGTGATCTTCCCGCTTTTTTTGACCCGCTCGTATTTTTCACGGTCGTCAAAGAGGATATCGAGGGTCACCGCGAAGGGACCGCTGTTTTTGGACCGGAGCACATGGGCCATATCGAACAGCTTCATCAGGGCACCTCCATCCATTCCACCGGGAAATACTGCGTGGGGCTGTCCACTTCCATCAGATGATAGACGCTGAAAGCGTAGACCGGGCCGAAGGAGATATCGCTGGGGGCGAAGGGGAAGGCCAGGTTGCCGGCGGTGGACTTGCGGCCGGGATAGCCGTAGTGCAGGTACGCCGAGCGGGTGGTGGCGCAGATCGCGTCCGCTTTCTCCTGGGTGTCCGCGATCACCTCGAACATGAGCCCGATCTCGTGGGGGAGCGTCCTGTCCGGCTCCAGGGAGCCCATGACGCCGTCCAGGCCGTAGTGCACGAAACGGATGCGGTAGCTGTCCGCGGGGATGTCGCTGTAATACTCCTGCACGGAGCGGACCACTTCCTTTTCCACGCTGTCCAGCTGGCTGATGAGCAGGGGATCCCGGATGCCCGCCAGCACGAAGGTACGGTATGCCGCCAGCCTCGCGCCCTCCAGCTTGATACAGTATTTCGGATAGGTGACGCGGCTGCCCTCCACCCGGACCCGGCCGTCGCCGATCTGCGTGAAGCGGCAGTTCTCCAGGTCCAGCAGGATCCCGGGCCCTTTGAGCAGGTAGGGATGGTCCTTCTCATAGAAGGTGTGGGCCGCGACGGATACGGGCGTGCACTTTCGTTTGGGATCCGCGGGCCACACCTCGAAGCCCGTGTCGTCCAGCCGGCCCAGGATCACGTCCTTGGTGGTGCCGGGCTCGGCGCACAGGGCACCGCACTCCAGGATCTTGCCCAGGTGATAGCACAGGGCCGGGTCGTGCCCGCGGAAGATGCCCACGGCCGCGAAGGGCGCGGGATCGTAGGCCCGGCCGCAGATCACGATGTCCGGCTTTTCCTGAAGGGCCTCCAGGATGGGCTCGACGCCCATCTGGGCCACCACCCCGTTGGTCGCGTCCAGCGTTTCGGGGGTGATGTCGGGCACGTTGGGGGACATCTTTTCCACCCG
>CADCQZ010000394.1 GCA_902803675.1 uncultured Eubacteriales bacterium | reverse complement strand
ATGGCCGCCGTGTCCGCCGAAAGCAGCTGGGTCAGCATGTTTATCCCTCCCGTTTTGTGTGAAAAAGGGCACCGGTCAGCCCGATGCCCCGAAGCTTCATTGTCCTGTTACAGACGGAGCGCGGCGCCGCCGGCCGCGGCCGCCTCCAGAGCCTTGTTGGTCAGGGTGACGATCTCCTCGTCGGTCAGGGTGTGCTCCGGATGACGGAAGGTCATCTTGAACGCCGCGGACTTGCGGCCCGGGCCGACCTGGATGCCCCGGAACACATCGAAGAGCCGGATGTCCTCCAGGCACACACCGCACTTCTTGCGCATCGCGTCCATCAGCGGGCCCAGGGGCACGCTCTCGTCCATGACCAGCGCCAGGTCACGCTCCACCGCCGGGAAGCGGGACAGCACCTTCACATGCTCCATTTCCCTGGCCAGAGAGAACACCGTGTCCAGATCCATCTCGCACAGGCAGGTGGTGCCGTCCATGTCATAGTTCTCCGCCACGTCCGGATACACCTGGCCCAGCACGCACAGCGTTTCTCCGCTGCGGGCCTTCAGGCAGCAGCGCCGGCCGGGATGATATTCCGCCTCACCGGTCTTTTCCACGGTGTAGGCGATACCGAGCCGCTTGAGGATCGCCTCGGCCACCACGCGGGCGGAGAAGAAATCCTCCCCGGGGCCCCACACGGCGTAGGCCATGGTGTCATGCTCCACGGGAAGCCCCTCATCGGTCTTCTTCTCGCCGTCGTAACGGTTGCCGATCTCATACAGCCGGCCGTAGGAATTGCCGCCGCGCTGGTTCTGGCCCACGGAGCGCATCAGGCCGCAGAGCATCGTGGTGCGCAGGCACGCCGTATCCTCGCCGAGAGGATTGCGCAGCACCACGGGCTTGAGCCGCGGATCGTCCGCCGGGAGGCCCAGCTGCTCCAGATTTTTCCTGGAGATGAAGGAATAGTTCATGCACTCATAGAAACCCAGGCCGCTGAGGATATCCTCCAGCCACTGATGGCGCTCGATCCTGGCGTTGAGCGCGCCCTGCATGCTCTCGCCCTTGAGGCCTGTGGAGGGGATCCTGTCATAGCCCGCCAGGCGCAGCACTTCCTCGGAGATGTCCGCCTTGCCCTCCACATCCTGCCTGAAAGCGGGCGCCGTCACGGTGAGGACGCCGTCTTTGAGCTCGGTGGTAAAGTACAGCCTCTCCAGGATCTCCTTCATTTCCTCACCGGTGAGGGTCACGCCGGTGCGGCGGTTGATGTAGTCCACGGGCACCCGGACGGTCACGTCCTTGAGGGGCGCGGGATACAGGTCGATCATGCCGGGGGCCACCTCGCCCGCCTCCAGCATATCCACCATCTGGCAGGCCCTGGCCATGGCCTCGGCCACGGTGCGGGGAGACACGCCCCGCTCGAACCGGCCGGAGGACTCCGTCCTGAAGCCGAAGCGCCGCGCCGTGAGGCGGATGGAGGTCCTGTCGAAGGCCGCGCACTCGAACATCACCTGCCGGGTCTCATCGGTGATCTCGCTCTCCTCGCCGCCCATGATGCCCGCCAGGCCCGTGGGGCCCTGCTCATCACAGATGGCCAGTTCCCGGCCGGTGAGCACGTATTCCTTGCCGTCCAGGGTGGTCAGAGGCTCGCCCTCCCGGGCCAGGCGCACGATCACCTTCCGGCCCTTCACCTTGTCCAGGTCGAAGGCGTGCATGGGATGCCCGGTCTCCAGCATGATGTAGTTGGTGATGTCCACGATATTGTTGATGGAGCGCATCCCCGAGGCATGGAGCCTCTGGCGGAGCCACAGGGGGGACGGGCCCACCTTGACGTTCCTGATCACACGGGCGGTGTAGCGGGGGCACAGCACGCTGTCCTCCACCGAGACGCTCACATACTCATGGATGTCCGGCCCGGGGCCTTCCTTCACGGTGATCTCGGGCAGCTTCAGCGGCGTTTTGAGCACGGCGGCGGTCTCCCGGGCCATGCCCCATACGCTCAGGCAGTCCGGCCGGTTGGCCAGGATCTCGAAATCCGCCACCGTGCCCTTGAGGCCCACCACGTCCCGGATATCCATGCCCAGGGGGTAGTCCTCCTGAAGGATCATCAGCCCGGCGCTGCCCACGGAGGGGTACAGCTCCACCGGGATATTGAGCTCATCGGAAGAGCAGAGCATGCCCTGGCTCTCCACGCCCCGCAGCTTGCCCTTTTTGATGACGATGCCGCCCGGCAGCTCGGCGCCGATCATTGCCACGGGCACCAGGATGCCCGCCTCCACATTGGGCGCGCCGCAGACGATCTGCAGGATCTCGCCCGTGCCGGCGTCCACCGTGCACACGTGGAGATGGTCGCTGTCGGGATGCTTCTCACAGGTCAGCACACGGCCCACGACCACGCCTTTGACATCGCCGCCCAGCTCGTCCATGCCCTCCACGCCGTCGCCGGCCATGACCATGGCGCTCTCGTATTCCGCGTCCGAAACACTTATCTGCGTATAATCACGCAGCCAATCCATCGCGATCTTCATATGCCGCCTCCTTAACCCCTGAACTGCCTGAGGAACCTGAGATTGCCCTCATACAGCAGCCGCATGTCCGTGATGCCGTAGCGCAGAAGGGTGATCCTCTCCAGGCCGATGCCGAAAGCGAATCCGGAATACTTCTCCGGATCGATGCCGCACATCTCAAGCACCTTCGGGTTCACCATCCCGCAGCCGAGCACCTCGATATAGCCGGTGCCCTTGCACATCTTGCAGCCCTTGCCGCGGCAGTTGAAGCAGGTCAGGTCCACCTCGGCGGAAGGCTCCGTGAAGGGGAAGAAGGACGGCCTGAAGCGGGTGGTGATGTCCGCGCCGTACAGCTTCCTGGCGAAGGCGTCCAGGGTGCCCTTGAGGTCGCCCATCGTGACGTTCTCGTCGATCACCAGGCCCTCGATCTGATGGAACACGGGGGAATGGGTGGCGTCGATCTCATCGGCGCGGAACACGCGGCCGGGGCACACCACCCGGATGGGCGGCTTCTGGGTGAGCATCACCCGGGCCTGCACCGGGGAGGTGTGGGTGCGCATCACCACGTTGTCCTCGACATAAAAGGTGTCCTGAGCGTCCCTGGCGGGATGGTTCTTGGGCAGGTTCAGGTACTCGAAGTTGTACTTGTCCAGCTCCACCTCCGGGCCCTCCACCACCTGGAAGCCCAGGCCGGTGAAGCAGTCCAGCACCTCGCGCAGCACCAGCTGCGTGGGATGGATCTGGCCGATCTCAGGCAGGTCCCGGGGCTCCGTCACGTCCACCGCTTCCTTCTGAAGGCGGAGCTCCTTTTCCCTGGAGGCCAGCTCGCTGCGCTTTTCCTCCAGGAGCTTTTCCACCTTTTCACGGTTCTCGTTGATCATCTGCCCGATCCGGGGCCTGTCCTCCGGGGACACGGTGCCCAGGGAGCGCAGAAGCGCCGTCAGGCTGCCTTTTTTGCCCAGCAGCTTTCCCCTGACCTGCTCCAGAGACTGCATATCCGCGGCCGCCAGCATTTCCTGCCGGGCCTGCGCCGCGATGCTGCTCAGTTCCTCAAGAATTCCCATATACACCCTCCATATATTCGTCAGTGCGCTCAGCGCACCCAGTCAGCTACTTTCAGGCACAGCGGTTCCCCGCCGCGGCCGCCGCTCATGGTCATCAGGGACTTGAACCGGTCGTCCTCCATGGGCACATCCGCCACAGCCAGGCCGATCCGGATGCCCGTGACCTCCACGTTGAACTCCCGCATCAGGGAGATAAGCCCCCGCACCGTGCCGCCGCCCCGCATGAAATCATCCACGATCAGGGCCCTGCCGCCCTCCCGGACCGCGCGCCGGGACAGGCTCATGGTGTCCACCCGCCCGTTGGCGCTCACGTAGGAGATGCTCACCGTGCTGCCCTCGTACACCTTGTTGGTGTGGCGGGCGATCCTCAGGGGCACGCCCATGGCCTGGGCGGTCATCATGGCCAGGGGGATCCCCTTGGTCTCCATGGTGAGGACGAAGTCAGGCGCCGTGTAATAGGACGCGCCGGCGATGATCTCCGCCATGAGCTTCAGGGACTCGGGCTGGGTGAACACGTCCGACTGGTAGAGATACCCGCCGGGCAGGAGCCTGTCCGGCTCGGAAAGGCGCACGCAGATATCCTCCAGGGCCTCGCGGCGCCCGCCGTCCCCGCCGACGGGGCGGTAGCGCACGCCGCCCGCGGCGCCGATGACCGTTTCCACCCGGCCCAGAGAAAACCGGGAAAAGGCCTTCTCCAGCAGGTCCACGTCCTCGCTCACGGTGGAGCGGGCCGTGTCGAACATATCGCAGAAATATGTGAAGGGGTAGATACGGTTGGGCGTGGAGCACAGCACCTGCGCCATGGCCGCCATACGGTCGTTGCGTTTTATCTTCTCCGGCATGGGTCTACCTCCTCACAAATACCAAGGGATTATATCACACATACGTCATTTGTCAAAGAAACGGAGCGTCAGAAACGGATCATCCTGCGGCCGGCGCGGTAGCTGGCTACCGTGAGCCCCCGCCCCAGAGCGCCGGGCAGCATCGTGACCCCGGCGGCCAGGGTGTGTTTCAGGCGGCGGTACAGTTCCGCGTCGTAGGCCTTGACCGCCTCGCGCAGCTCCCGGTTCATCCGGCGCCCCTCCTCACCGCCCAGATACTGCAGAGCGGAGGTGGTGTACATCTGGCCCGCGATGTTCGAGAGCATGTAGTCCCGCAGATGCTTCGGCTGCGCCGCGATCTTACGCCAGGGATAGGATGTGATCATCTCCCGGGCGATGTTCGTGACCTGGGCGAGGCGCTTGACGATCACCTTGTCGTTGACCGACTGATCCGCCCGGCCGATGAAATATCCGTACAGGGGCCTGTCCAGGTAGAGGATCTTTTTGACGTACGGCAGCGGGCGGTAGATGTACAGGTTGTCCTCGTAAAAAGTGTGTTTGGGCAGCACCAGGCCCATATCCCGCAGCAGCTGCGTCCTGTAGGCCATGGAGTGGATCATGAACTGCTTCCACGGCGGGAAGGCCCGGCAGCTCTCCCAGGTGTTCACCCGGTCCTGCGAGAAAACGTGCCGGTAGCTCACGGAAAAGCAGGCGGGCTGATCCTCCCGGTCGTACACGTAATCGTTCACGATCAGGTCCACGAGGCTGTCCCCTTCGGTGTGCTCCCGCAGCTTTTCAAGGAGCGCCCTGAGCGCTTCCGGGTCGAGCCGGTCATCCGAGTCCACGGTCTTGAAGTACAGTCCCCGGGCGTTTTTGATCCCCTGGTTGAGCCCTTCCCCGTGGCCCCCGTTCTCCTGATGGATCACGCGGACGATATCGGGGTACTTTTCCGCCCACCGGTCGGCGATCGCCCCGGTAAGATCGGTGGAACCGTCATCCACGATGATCAGGTCCACCTCGTCCCCGCCGGGCACGATGCTCTCAAGGCACCGCTCCATATAATCCTGAGCGTTATAGCAGGGGACGGTCACGGTCAGCAGCTTCATGCGTCGGTCCTTCCGATCAGGTCCTCACAGGTCTTCATGGCCTGGAGCACCACCTGGTCCATGTTGTAGTAGCGGTATTCCGCCAGGCGCCCCAGGGGGATCACCTCCCGCGGCAGCATCTCCCGGTAGAGACGGTACTTTTCCGCGCTCTCCGGCCCGGCGATGGGATAGTAGGGCTCATCGCCCCGCACCTGATCACGGCTGTACTCGCGCATGATGCAGGTCTTGCCGGGCACGGTCTGCCCGGTGAGGGTCTTGAACTCCGTGATGCGGGTGAAGGGCTGGTCCACGGTGTAGTTGACCACGCCGGCTTCCTGGAAGCGGTCCTCATCCAGCTCCGTGAACACGAAATCCAGGGTGCGGTAAGGCAGGGGCCCGTAAGCGTAGCCGCACAGGGCGTCCAGGGGCCCGGTGAAGATCACGCGGGTGTCCTCCCCGGCGGGCACGCCGTCCACCGTGAGGCGGCCCTCACGGAAGGCGATGCGCCCGAAGGCGTCCGTATCCAGGCTCAGGGCGATGCCGGGATGATCCAGCATCTTCTCGCACAGGGCCGTATAGCCCTCAAGGGGCATCCCCTGATAGGGATCCTGGAAATAGCGGGTGTCCCGGCTCACCAGCACGGGCACGCGCTTTAAGGTGTTCTCGTCCACATGCCTGGGGTCGGTCCCCCACTGCTTGGTGGTGTAGGTGCGGAAGATGATCCGGTACACCGTCTCGCCCAGGGCCTTCAGGCTCCTGTCCTCGGAGCGCATCAGGTCCAGCACGGGCACGCGGGCGCCCTCGCCGTAGGCCGCGATCAGCTTATCCTTCAGGCGCGCGGCCTTGGCCGGGCTGAAGAGCTGCTCCAGGCTGATCAGGTTGAAGGGCACGGGCAGCATTTTGTCCCCCACCCGGGCCAGCACCCGGTGCTCCAGGGGGTACCAGTCCGTGAACCGGCTCAGGAGATCATAGACTTCCTTCAGCTTCGTATGGAAAATGTGGGGGCCGTAGCGGTGGATCAGGATGCCCTGGCTGTTCAGGCAGTCATAAGCGTTCCCGGCCACGTGGGAGCGTTTTTCCCACACCTCCACCTTCCGGCCCGATTCCGCCAGGAGCCTGGCGGCCGTGCAGCCGGCGATGCCGGCCCCGACGATGATGATCCTCATATTCCCCTCCTGTAAGGCTTTTTCACCTTTTCATCCCGATCGTGATGCTTAAGGCGTCTCCCGCCTTTTCAGTCCTGGTCGTGATGCTTTTCCAGATACTTGAGCAGCTTTTTCTTCACCCGCTGCAGGGCGTTGTCCACAGCCTTGACGTGGGTGCCCAGGTGCTCGGCGATCTCCTGATAGCTCTCGCCCCGCAGGAAAGCGTCCAGCACGCTGCGCTCCAGCGCCGTCAAACGCGTGTTCAGGTGCTTCTGGATGCCGATGGTCTCCTCCGCGCTGATGAACAGCTCCTCCGGATCCACCGACCGCCCCTCCACCACATCGTGGAGGGTCCTGCCGTTCTCGCTCTCGTAGACGGGCTTGCTGAGGGACACGTAGTTGTTCAGCGGGATGTGCTTCTGCCGTGTGGCGTTCTTGATGGCGGTGATCAGCTGCCGCCTGACGCACAGCTCGGCGAACACCCTGAAGGGCACCAGCCGCGCGGGGTCGTAATCCCGCACCGCCTTGAACAGGCCGATCATGCCCTCCTGCACGATGTCCTCGTGGTCCGCGCCCACCAGGAAATAGCCCCTGGCCTTGCCGCGGACGAAGTTCTTGTATTTATCCATCAGGTAGACCATGGCCTGCCCGTCCCCGTCCCGGGAAAGGGCCGCGATCTCCTCGTCCGACATGCCCTCGTAACGCGTCGTGTCCTCGAGGGGCGTGATCTCTTCCGTCATCAGATCACGCCGTCCTGCAGGAACGGATGGCGAACAAAAGGATGCCCGCCGCCACGCTGGCGTTCAGGGACTCCACCGCGTCCGTCATGGGGATACGGACCAGCTTGTCGCAGCTCTCCAGGGTGAGGCGCGCCGCGCCCTCGCCCTCGGACCCGATCACCAGTCCCACCGCGCCGGAGAAGTCCACCTTCCGGTAGTCCTCGCCCTCCATGTCCGCCGCGTACAGCCACAGGCCCTGCTCCTTGAGATAGTCCAGGGTCCTCTTCAGGTTGGTGACACGGGCCACCATGATCTTCTCCACCGCGCCGGCGGAAGCCTTCACCGCGGCGGGGGTCAGGCCCACGGCCCTGCGCTGGGGGATGATCACGCCGTGCGCGCCGGCGCAGGCCGCGCTGCGGATGATGGCGCCCAGGTTATGGGGGTCCTGGATACCGTCCAGGATCACCACGAAGGGCTTCTCGCCCTTTTCGGCCGCCGCGGCCAGGATCTCGTCCACCTCATGGTAATGGTAGGCGGAGGCGAAGGCCAGCATGCCCTGGTGATGGGGCGTGATATCGTCCAGATTGCGCCTGTCCACCACCTGGACGGGCACATGATTTTCCTTGGCCATGGCCACGATCTCCCTGGCGGAGCCGGAGAGCTCGCCCTTGGCCACCAGCAGCTTTTCCAGTTCCCGGCCGCTCTTGAGGGCTTCCCGGATGGGGTTGCGCCCGCTGAGCAGGTTCTCCGGCACCCGGTCCTCCAGGTCGTCGAAGCGCCTGTCGGGAGCGTCCTGCCGCGGCGCGAAGGAGCGCTTTGTGTCATCCCTGACAGGGACGGGGCCGCGGCCGTCATTGGGCCGCTGGTCCGGGTCGCGCAGCGGGCGGCCCGCCGGGATAAAGGCCTTCTTCGGGCCCCGGTCGTAGGCGGGCTTGTCGTTGAAGCCGCGCTTCACACCCTTGTCGTAGGCCGGACGGTCGCCAAAGTCACGCTTCGGGCCCTTGTCATAAGCCGGGCGGTCGTTAAAATCGCGTTTGGGCGCCCGGTCAAAGGCGGGGCGGTCGTTAAAGTCACGCTTTGCGCCCTTGTCGTAGGCCGGGCGGTCACTATAGCCGCCCTTCCGGCCGCCGGCGGGACGGGAGAAGTCCTTCCCGGAGCCGCGGTCGAAATTGGGACGCTCGTCCCGGTCATATTTCCGGCCGGGCCTGTCCTCGCCCAGGGCCCAGTCCTTGTTGTGCTTCATCATATGATCCTGTTTGGTCATCGGTTTCTTGGTCATTTTATCGTAATAAGCCATGGATCGGTCCTCCCGTTATTCTCCGCGGTATTTTTTCCGGATCTCCTGAGCCCTGCCGCAGCTCTTCGCACCCTCCGGACAGGCGCCCCGCACACAGCCGGGGCCCGCGTCCTCGAATATGGCCGGCGCGGCGGCCTTCACCAGCCGGAGCATCTCGTCCGCCAGGGCACGGATCTCCCACTGGGCCCGGCTGCAGCACCTCAGGGCAAAGAAATGCTTGAGTTCCCGGGCGTTCATGGTCATGGTGATGCGGGTCTCGCAGGCCGAGGGCAGCACGAAGCGCGCGTCCTCGTTGGCGTTGTCCCCCAGGCGCTCCTGCCAGGCGCGGTACCATTGATGGGCGGTCTCCATCTCCCGGCGGTACTCCTCCTCCATCTCGGGCCCCAGGTCCCGGATGCGGGGGGGCACGATGTAGTTGAAGCCCTCGGACAGGGACACGTAGCGCTGGCTCTGCACCGAGAAGGACGCGATGCGGTGCCTGGTCAGCTGGGCCAGAAGCACCCGGGACACGCCCTCCACGCCGAAGGTGAAGGAAGCGTGCTCCAGCACGGAGGTGTGCCCGCTGGCGATGACCTTTTTGAGGAAATCGCCCTGGTCCTTCTCGTTCACCTTTTCCCGGAGCTCCTCCGGGGTCAGGGCGGAATAGCAGGTCCTGGCCGCCAGGGCGCAGACCGTCACCGGGTCCGGTGTGTGGGCGATCAGGGCCACCTTCAGTTTTGTTTCAGGCATTGTCATCCTTTCCGCGGCTGAGGCGGTCGATCTCCTCCAGCCGCTCGAACCGGCCCGTCAGATACAGATAGCCGTAGAGCGCCTCCAGGGCGGTGGACGCGTGATAATCCCCCTCCCCCGCGCTGTGGGGAGCGGGATGGCGGGCGTGGGCGTTGCGGCCCCGCCGGACGATGTCATTTTCTGCGTCCGACAGGTACGGCGTCAGCCTCTCCAGCGCCTCGGCCTGGGCCCTGGCGTTCACCTGCCCGGCGGCCATGCGCTGCATGTCCCGGGGCCTGTAGCCCATGAGCCGCGCCCGGGTCAAAAGGGTATGCACGCTGTCCCCCACGAAGGCCAGCTCCAGGGGGGATATGAGGCGCGCCGCCTCGTCGGTCAGGTTGGGAGTGGGAAAGCTCATTTGGTGGCGGTCTTGCTGTAGGCGGAGGGGCTGATGCCTACCACGTTCTTGAACGCCTTGGAGAAGTGGTAGGGATCGCTCATGCCCACCTCGATGCCGCTCTGGCGCACGGTGTAGCCCTGCTTGAGCAGCACCTTCGCCCGCTCCATCTTGCAGAACAGCTGGTAGCTCTGGGGCGGCATGCCCACTTCGCTGACGAAGCGCTTGCGGAAGGTCTCCACCGGCATGCGGGAAAGGGCGGCCATGTCCGCCAGGGAGAAGTTGTCCCGGTACTGGTTTTTGCGCATGGCGTCCACCACCTTGGCGATCTCGTGGCTGAGCACCGCGTCCATGGCCACGGGCTGGCCGTTATGGGTGGCCAGCATGGCCCACAGGAGCTGCTGCAGCTGGGCGGAGGAACCCTCCACCACGTCCTGCAGACGCACGGTGGCCTGCACGATGTGCCGGGCCAGGTTCAGCTGGGTGGGCAGGGCGCCCTGCTTCATCACCCTTTGGGGCACCGCGCCCAGGCGGTACATGAACTCGCCCGCCAGCACGCCGCCCAGCGTGATCCAGATGAGGCGGGCTTCCTCCCGCACGTCCAGGCCGATGCCGTCACTGGACGGGGGGATCATCACGCAGTCGCCGCCCCCCAGGGACAGCACATTGTCCCCGTGGGTGAGCACCGTGTCACCGCTCTCCACCGCCACCCAGGCCCAACGGTCCAGGGATTTGAGGGCGTACACGCCCTTCTGCAGCATGGCCGAGCCGGACGCGGCCACGAATACGCCCGAAGCGCTGGCCAGAGGATCGGGATGATGCACGCCTTCCACCAGCACCGCCGGCATGTCATCGCCCTGGCCGTCGAATTTAAAGATCAAGGATTCAGTCATAAAAAAACGCCTCCGTTTCCAATGTCCGACCTATTTTATATCCCAATTAGTACATTGTCAATATCGTTTCCAGATTTTACAACGCTTTATCCCGGGACGAACGGGACCGAAAAAAACCGCTCCCATCCGAAGCGGATGAGAGCGGCTGCAGCCCCCGCGCGGTCAGGCCACGCCCGCCGCGCCGGAAGGTCATGGGATCGAAGATCCCGTTCAGTCCTGGATGGTGAAGGTCACCGTCTTGGAGCCGGAGAAGTGGCCCTTGCCCTTGATGATCACGGACGCGGTGCCGGGCTCCACGTTGTTCTTGTAGGTCACGGTGTAATCGGTATCCTTGACCAGCGTGACGGTTTTGCCGTCCACCTTGTACTTGACCGTCACCTTGGGCTTGAGGGCCTTGCCGGTGTAGTCCATTTGGGTCTTGCTCAGGGTGATCGTGGCCATGGACATCTTGAGCTTGTTGATCTTGAAGGTCGCGGTCAGGGTGCCGGTATAGTTCCCCTTGCCCTTGACGGTCACGGTGGCGGTGCCGGGCTCCACGTTGTCCTTATAGGTGACGGTATAGTCCCTGGTCTTTTTGAGGGTGATGGTCTTGCCGTTCACCTCGGCCCTGACCCGGATGATGGGGGTGTGCTTTTTGCCCGTGTACGGCAGGCTGGGATTGAAGACCTTCACGTCCTTCAGGCTGACGGGCGTGATCTTGAAGGTCTTGGTGATCGTGCCGCCGTAACTGCCCTTGCCGGTCACGGTCACGGTGGCCTTGCCCACGGCCTTGTTGTTCTTGTAGGCGACGGTGTACTGGGTGCTCTTGAGGGTGACGGTCTTGCCGTTCACCTTGGCCTTGACGGTGACGGTGGGCTTGTGCGCCGTGCCGGTGTACACATAAGAGGTCTTGGACAGCTTCACGCTCGTGATCGGCGCGGGGCTGATGGTGAAGTTCAAAGTGACGCTCCCGCCGTAATCGCCCTTGCCGGTGATCGTCACGGTAGCGGTGCCCACCTTCTTGTTGTCGGCGTACTTGACCGTGTAGTCCGTGCCCTTTATAAGGGTGGTGTCCCCCATCGTCACCGTGGGCACCGGCTTGATGGCAAGGCCCGTGTAGGTGTAGTCATCCTGGGGCAGGGTGACTT
>CADCQZ010000393.1 GCA_902803675.1 uncultured Eubacteriales bacterium | reverse complement strand
GATGGGGCTGCGGAGGTGACGGACAGGTGAAGGATCATTTCGGGACAGGGCTTATGAGGATCATCACGGCGATCCTGATCTGGGTCATGATCCTCGCGTTCATCCCGGAGGTGATGGGTGAGAACGCGGCAGAAGCCCCGGAGAAGAGCCGGGACAACACATGGCTGGGTACCGCGGGCCTGTCCGATCCGGACAGACCGGCGGATAAAGATTCGCCCTGGTCTGGGAACTATGTATACTTCGGGACCTATGACGGCAGGCCGATCAGGTTCCGTGTCCTGGCCAAGGACTCAACGGCGTACACCTCCGGAAAATCACTGTTTCTGGACAGCGATGTGTCCCTTTTCGACGAATGTTTTGACAGTGATGAACCTTATTCCAATTCCTGGTTCGGCAGCACTCTCCGGAAAACACTGAACAGTGATTTTCTTGACGGCTTTCAGGCGTGTGAGCGGGAAGCGATCGCCGCAAGCATCGGCAGCGGGGGCATCACCTATGAGGCGGGCTCCATGGAAACAGGGGTTTGCGGCGCGCCTGTCAGCGTAAACGATAAAGTATTTCTTCTTGATCCGGCAGAAGTCCGGAATGAAGCCTATGGATATTCCGCGGATGACGGAAGGGATGACAGGGGCAGTTTCCACACGGTCTATAACCGCAAAAAAGCAGGCTCGCCGCGCACCGGAGGATGCTGGTACCTGCGTACCGCCGCGTGGGAAAACAGCGAAATGCGGGGCTGGCACCTGCTTGCCGTGGTCAATGACGGAGGATTCTATACCAGGCCGTCCTCCGATGCCGGTGTATACCGGGGCTCCGGCCCGATCGGTGTTTCACCCGCGCTGAATGTGGATCAGAATTCCATTCTTTTCACATCCTTGACCGGAACTGGCGAAAACGAATTCAAGCTGACCCTGCTGGACGGCGGCCTGACCGTCACGGTCCCCGACGGCGGGACTGCATCCATCGAGGGAGCGACAGTCACGATCCCCTGCGAAGCGGAAGGACCGGATGAGGTTCCGGTGACGCACATATCCGTCCTGATCCTCGACAAAGCCTATCTGCCGGGGAATCCGAACAACGCGGACATTCTCCTTTTTACGGCTTTAAAGGGTCCATCCGGGGAAAACGGCACATTTGATCTCCCCGCGGGATGCGATCCGGACGGCTGGGGGACCGATTACCATGTCTATCTCCTGGCAGAAAACCTGAATGGCCCCTGCAGGACCGATTATGCCAGCATCCCGCTGCCTCTGAACGCCCCCGGAAGCATTCCGGCTTCAGGTGAGATACGGGAACCGCCGGAGAACGATCCTCTGCCGGCGGTAATTGAAAAGGATATAGAAAATACAGGGCTTGGAACGGCCCGCATATCCGACCCGGTCCCCGGCAGCACCGCGGATGTCCCTTGGTCCGGCAGCTATGTGTATTTCGGGACCTATGACGGCAGGCCGATCCGCTTCCGCGTGCTGGCAAAGGATGCCACCGTCTACACCTCTGTGAAAGCCCTGTTCCTGGACAGCGACGAATCCCTTTTTGTGGATCATTTTGACCGTACGGAACCATATTCCGGCGCATGGGGTGAAAGCGACATCCGGTCGGTCCTGAACGGTCTTTTCCTGGAAGGATTCAAGGCGCCCGAGCAGGCCGCGATCGCGGTCAGCTCCGGTGACGGGGGGCGATCCTGGCCGGACGATTCCCCGGAGGCGCGCACCTACGGGACGCCTGTCCCCGTGGACGACAGGGTCTTTCTTCTGGATGTCTCGGATGTGACCAATGAGGCTTACGGCTACGCTCCCGACCGCGGATGGAACACCTGGGTCATCCCGAAGCATTCGGTCTCCAACCGCGTCAAAGGCGGCATGTTCAATTACTGGTGGCTGCGTTCCGCGGCGGCCGGTGACGACGGATGCGCCGGTGACGTGAACTGCGGCGGGCTCCTGAACCTCATCGGCGCGGAATACTCTATGGGCGTCGCGCCGGCCCTGAACATAGACCAGGATGCCATTCTCTTCGCGACAGACATCGGGTCCGGGAAAGATGAGTTTAAGCTGACGCTGATCGATCGTGATCTTGTGATCGCGATCCCCGAAAACGAAAAAGTCACTGCCGCGGGAGCGGCGGTGACCATCCCGTTCCGGATCGGCGGTCGGGATGCACGGGAGACGACCCGGGCATCTGTCCTGATACTCGACAACGAATACACACCGGGCAGCGCAGACAGAGCGGGCATCATCTGGTACGGCGCTCTGGACATCGCGGCAGGCACCGGCGGTTCCTTCCTTTTGCCCGAAGACTGCGCTTTGGACGACTGGGGAACGGATTACCGTGTTTATATCCTTGCGGAAAATATCAACGGGGCTTTTGAAACGGATCACGCGAGCATTCCCGTTCCGGTGGATGCTCCCGAGCGCTGAATGCTTCCGGACCGGCTTCATCATTGCGTCAGGCCCGCGAAGGCCTGCCGGAAGCTTTTTTCTTTGCGCGGAGGACGGGGATCAGGCGGGAGGGGTGTCCCTGACCTGATCGGCTTGCATGCCCTCGATGAAGGCGTTGCTTTTCGCCGTCAGCTGGGACCAGGCGGGCTTAAAGCCGCTGCGCAGCGCGTTTTTCACGGACCGCACGTTGGACCAGGCGGCGCAGTAGAAGGGCACCTTCTCCCTGGTGATGACTTCCCTGGCCAGGCGGTTGGTGAGGGCGGAGGCGATCCCTCTTTTCCGGTACTCAGGCAGCACGTCGATCCCGATCTGCCACATCATGTCACAGTCCGCGGAGCATCCGGCGAAGCCCACCAGCCGGCCGCCGTCGTAGGCGCCGACTCCCAGCACGTCCAGATGCTTCCGGTCCTCGCACAGGGCGTTCTTCCACTGGGGGAGGTACAGGCCCTCAAAATCCTCGGGGAAAAGCAGCCTCGTCTCAAGAGGGCATCTAAGGTCAGCCCCGTAGATCAGATCCACGTCCGGGAGGAAGTACTCCGCCATGAAGCACACCCGGGCGTCCGCTTTTTCAAGCGCCCGGTTGATCAGATAGATCATCGGGGTCTCAAAGCAGGCGGAAGGGCTCGGCGCCCGGTCGATGATCCGCCCGATATCGTTTTTAAGATCCGCCCGGCAGCTGGCCACCACGTTGGACCCGTAGGAAATAAGATCCAGGATATGGGGCAGCTTGAGGTACTTTCTGGCTTCCTGGGAGGGGACGGACTCGGTCACCACGTTGACGTTTTTCAAAAAGTCATCCGGCCGGCAGGCGCTGTCGGCGGCGGACTGGGCAAGGGCTGTTTTCAGGATGAATGCCTGATCCATCATATTTCACGCTCCGTTTCGGTCGTTTCACCGGCCCAAAGGCCGGCAGGGTGATCATATCACGGCCGCGGCCCTGTTTCCGTACGAAAACACGCTCCGCCTGAGGCGGAGCGCGTCAGGATGCCGTGTTTGATCATACAGAGCCTTACGGTCTGGAGAACCGCAGCACGTTCCAGCTCAGGGCGGGGATCATCACCTCGGCCCTGCCGCCGTCCACTTTGCCGCCGGGGCCAGCTGTGGGGGATACCGTGATGGACTCCTCTTCGGTGTTGACCGCTTTCACGTCATCGTGGTGCAGCAGGATGTGTTCCTTGAGCGTCAGGTCCCCGAAGGCTCTCAGGTCGATGCCGAGGCTCACGTTTTCCTTCAGGTCCCTGTTCACCAGGAACACGGTCACGTCCCCGTCGTCCGCCAGGGACGCCGCGGCGTCGATCACCGGCACGTCATCATAGTCCCTGCAGGCGTATTTGGGCGTGTCCACCACAGCCCTGAGCGCTGTGCCCCGGCCGTAGCGGCTCATGTGCATGAAGGGATAGTAGATCGTCTGGGCCCAGCAGCCCCCGCCGTTGCGCGTCATGATCGGCGCGATCACGTTCACCAGCTGCGCCAGGCAGGCGATCCTGACCCGGTCGGCGTTGCGCATCAGGGTCATGAGCATGGACCCGGTCAGCAGCGCGTCCTCAAAATTATAGATATCCTCCAGCAGAGGCAGGGTGGGGCCCCATTTTTCCCTCTTCCAGATCTCCTTGTCCTGCTCGTGGGAATGGTACCACACGTTCCATTCGTCAAAGCTCAGATCGATCTGTTTCCTGCTGTGCTTCTTCGCCTTCACCGCGTCGCAAACGGCCACTACCGCCCGGATGAACTCGTCCATATTCATGCTGCGGGCCAGGAAGCCCGGCGTGTCGTGGGTCGGGTTTCCGTAATACCGGTGCAGGGAGATATAGTCCACGGTGTCGTAGCACTCGTTGAGCACCGTCCATTCCCATTCCCCGAAGGTGGGCATCTCGGATGAGGAGGATCCGCAGGCCACCAGTTCGATGGAGGGATCCACCCATTTCATCACCTTGCCGGCCTCATTGGCCGTCCGGCCGTATTCCAGGGCGGTCTTGTGGCCGATCTGCCAGGGCCCGTCCATCTCGTTGCCCAGGCACCACAGCTTGATCCCCAGAGGATCTTTGCGCCCGTTCCTGATGCGCAGGTCGCTCAGGCGGCTCCCGCCGGGATGGTTGGCGTACTCCACGATGTCCCGCGCCTGCTCCGGCCCGCGGGTGCCCAGGTTGATCGCGTACATCACCTGCGTGCCCGCTTTTTCCGCCCAGTCGGCGAACTCGTGCAGGCCGACCCG
>CADCQZ010000392.1 GCA_902803675.1 uncultured Eubacteriales bacterium | reverse complement strand
TCTCCCGTGATCTTCCCGCCCTCAATGTCATACAGCTTGAACTGCTCACAGTGCCCGAAATGCTGGAAGATCTCCCCATTCTCATATGTGACCGCTATCCTCATCGTGTTCCTTCCTTTCTCCATGACAGCCTGCCGGATCCTGACCGGCTCGAATTCACAGCAGCCTCCCGTGATCAGCAGCCGTTTTCCGTGCACGAGCGCGTCCGCGACCTTCTTCCTGGCGCTGTCGTAGATCGCCGTGACGGTGGTGCGGGCGATGTTCATCCTTAAAGCGCATTTATCCTGCGTGAGCCCCTCGTCATCCAGGAGGCGAAGGGCCTCAAACTCGTCCACGGTCATGCGCACGCTCTCGGCGGCTGAAACGTCGTCCGGCGAGAAGCTGCGGTACTCCGGCAGCCGCTCGATCCTGCGGCATCTGACTGGTCTCGGCATAAGCCCTCCTTTTCTGACATATGTCAAATACTATTATAGCGTGTTTATGACATATGTCAATATTGATCTACAAAAACATCAGCATATAGAGTGGGAGAGTGATCTTTTTCCCCGCTGTGCCGACATTCTGCGACGACAGCTTATAGCCGTATGGAATGTTGTCCTGCTCAAGGATGCGGTTAAGGGAGGCTGTGGTGTTTCTTCCCGCCTTGATCTCCACCGGTATGATCCCATCGGCGTTTTCAAAGAAAAATTCCAGTTCGATCGTGCCGGCGTCATTCCTGAAAAATGAAAGCTTTTTTCCTTTCTTCATCAGGATATCTGCCGCGAGAGACTCATATAATCCGCCTTTCGCGGCACGCAGTATCAGGTTGTCCGGCTTTTTTTCCAGGACCCCGTCGCGGAGAAGAACATTTTTCAGCTCATAATCATAAGTGCTGATGAGCAGGCCGATATCGTTCATATACAAGCGAAAATTATCTTCTTTGGTATATGCCCGTATCACGATGCATAAAAAAAGCAAGAAAAATATGCACGGACGCATATTTTTATATCGAAAAATATGTATTCGTGCATATGCCGGTCAAGCAGCGGATGATATGCACGGGGTTTTGTGAGGGTTCGGCTTGATCCGTGCCCGGCTTTAGTGCGTCATCTCTCCCGCTGCCAGGCGGGCCTTGCCCCGGTATCCGCGGCGGTCCCGTATTTTTCCTCAAAGTCGGATGCGATCTTCTTCTGATCCTCGTCAAGATACTTCAGCGCTTCGTCCCGGATATCCGACGGGATGCCGTAATACGCTTCCGCGACGCTGCCCGCCATGGCCGCGATGGTGTCGCTGTCGCCGCCGATGGAGACGGCATTGCGCACGGCGTCCTCGAAGGAGTCGGATTCCAAAAACGCCTCGATGGCCTGAGGGACGCTGCCCTGACAGGACACGTCAAAGGTGTACCGCGGGCGGATGGCGTCGAGCGTGAACCCCAGCGGGTAGTAATTTGCCTCGATATGCCGCCTGATCTCATCCTTATCGCTTCCCGTCCGGGCCAGATACACGGCCGCCGTGACGGCCCGGGCGCCCTTCATGCCCTCCGGATGGTCATGGGTCACTTCCGTCACTTTGTCCGCCAGGAGGAGCGCGTTTTCAAGGGACGTGCCCGCCCACGCGCAGGGCGACACCCGCATCCCCGCGCCGTTGCCCCAGCTGTGATACGGCCGCGGATCGGGCGAAACGAGCCACTCGGAAAAGCGGCCGCCGAAGCCGTAGGGGTAACGGTGCCCCAGATCCCTCATGGACGCGACCGCGCGGGCCGACACCTGTTCCGGATCGGCGCCGCAGATAAGGATCGCCTGAGCGATCGCCAGGGTCATGGTGCTGTCGTCCGTCGGCCGGCAGTCGTCCCTGAAAAGATCGAACCGCTTCCGCTTGCGGTTGTGCCATTCAAACCGTGAACCCACGATATCGCCGATGATCGCGCCGAGCATAAGTTGACCTCCGGATATAAAGCCTTTATATTGAGATCTGGAGATGGATAAGCGGGGATGCCGGCATCGTCACGGCAGTTTGATATAGGCTTCAAAATCGCTGTTCGGGCTGCCCGTCATGAGGACATACGCGCCGGTGGACCTGTTCGTCCCCTCAAATACGCCGACGTCGATAACCATGTTTTCCCAGCTGTTATCAAGTCTGGCAAAGCCCCAGCTCCAGTCCACGCCTTCCTTGAGCCTTTCATAAACACCGTCCGGCGTGAAGGGAGAGATCCCTTCCGGAAAATCATCGAGCCCGTCCTCGATGATGCCGAGATCGTAAAGCACATACGCGAAGTTGTAAAACGCCGAGATCGCTTCGGTGTACCGGGTCTCTCCGTGATCCGGCTCCAGATCATCGAACCATCCCCGGAACCAGATCTCGGAGACCCTGCCCTTCGGGGCATTCACACAGACCGTGTACCGGTGGCTGTTGATCGAACGCTCCAGGGTGTTCATATCGGCCTTTTTCCATTGACCGCTGCCATCGTAGGAGATGACCAGGGTCAGCACGGCATCGGGCGACAAGGCGCCGGCGGGACCGGCCATGCCCGTCAGGAGCAGCACCATGACCGAAAAAAGAGCGAAATAGCGTTTCATACATTCTCCTTCCCGGATACTTTCATTCCCGTATCCCGCCGCCGGATCCCGATCGCCCTCAAAATATGCGGCGATCGGGGGCTGACGGTCCACCCTGCACCGGAGATCTTTCCTGTCTGAATGATATCTTACCACGTCTGCCCATAAAATGACAATCGGCATCCCGGCAAAGGTCTGTGTCAAGTTGTTACAGGAGAATCGTCAGGAGATGAGATCAGCAATGAGTAAGTTCCTGCACTCCGAAATTCGATCGACCCTTCCAAATCCATAACACATTTTTTCGACCGAATAAATGGTGTTTCTTACATTTTTTCGACCGAATAAATGCGGCGCCACAGAGGGACGGTCCTGCGATCGATACCCGGAGAGCTTTGCCGTTTCAGCTTGCCGCGGGCCCGCATTGCCCCAACGCATTTGTTCAAACTTCAGAACAGATACTTCGTCATCCGTATGGACTCAATATGACACCCGGAGGGAGACGACCCATGAAAGGAGACGATCCTCGCGGCGCTTTGGCTCGTTCGCCACAGGTGACCGCACGCTCCACACACGCCACGATCAAAAACCCCGGCAGAAAGCCCCTGTCAACGACTGGTAAATATTGTCATTAAGTGCCATGGACCCTTACGCGCCAAGGCTTCACGGCACTTTTTAAGCGACGTGGAGATCGCCGTTTTTTTGAGTTATAGTGGAAATATCCCGGGGGTATATCCTTTGGCGGCGCCGCGGGGAAAAAACAGAAGGAGGAAAATATGCTCAGACGAATGACGGGTTTCGTGTTCCAGGACAGTTACAGGGAAAAGCTCAAAACACTCACCGACGAGGAGAAAGGCATCCTGGTGATGGCCCTGTCCGAGTACCACGAGAACGGGATCATCCCGGAACTCGAGCAGCCGATGGCGGTGGCGTTCATGTTCATCAAGGATGATATCGACAGGATCGAGGCCGGCTACGCCGCGAAATGCGAAGCAAACAGAAGCAACCGGGAAAAGCGCGCTAAAAAGGCGAGGCACAAAGCCGATGACGATCGCGCTCTGCCGGAATATCCTGAGAATGACGGCGGATCTTTACCAACTTCAACGAACGCTTACGAAGCCTTACCAACTTCAACGAACGCTTACGAAACACCGCAAGATAAAGATAAAGAAAAAGAAAAAGAAAAAAGTAAAGTTAAAGATAATAAAGAAACGGTATCGTTCGATACCGATGAAAAAACCGACGGGGATTTCGCGCGCTTCTGGTCTTCTTATCCTCGAAAACAAAACAGGGCGAAGGCGCTGAAGGTATTCAGGGATCTTGATCCGGACGAGGATCTGCTTTCAGTCATCCTGGACGCGGTGGAGCGGCAGAAGCAGTCCCCCCAGTGGACGCGGGACGGCGGGCAGTTCATTCCCCTGGCCACCACCTGGCTGACCGGCCGCCGCTGGGAGGATGAGGACGTATGCGATATCGTCCCGTGGCAGTCCGGCCGGGACAGCGGATACGGCCATGGCATCGGGCCGGACGAGTGCTTTGATTACGAGCAGTTTTTTGATCCGCCGGTGTGAGGGGCGATGTGTCGGACCGTGCGGAGAGGCTGTCATCCCATGGCAGATGACCTCATCGCTCATTGCTCATTGCTAATTGCTCATTGCTAATTGCTAATTGCTGATTGCTCATTGTTTTCGCGATGTGGTATTATATCCCCACACGATCACGTCATCACGTCAATGAAAAGAGGGATCCCACATGCATTTCCCCGTCATGATCCTGTCCGAAAAGCCGATGACCTGGGAAGATATCTACGACCGGATCGGCCCGTACACCGAGGCGGAGGACGATCCGATGTATCAGGAGGATCACGATCACAAATTCGACTACTGGGGCCAGGGCGGGCGCTATGCCTGGATGCTGGGCGGCGATCACCACCGCAAGCTGAAGGACTTCCCCATGATCCGCCCGGAGGACACGGAGGAAGAGCTGAGGGAAAAATGCCCGGCCCTGTGGGAGGCGTGGAAAAAGGACCCGAAGGGCATGACCTGCGAAGAGTGCTTCCGGTCCCGGTTCTGCTTCAGCCTGGTGCTGCCCGACGGCACCTGGCTGGAGCCCGGGAAAAGCGCCTGGTGGCTCGGGGCGCTGGCCGCGTACGAGAAGGACATCGACTGGGAGGTCGAGTTCGGGAAGATCCTGGACAAATACCCAAAGAGCTGGTACATCAACATCGTGGACTGCCACGACTGACCGGGCGCGCATGACCGTAATTGGGAGAACTGCCCGAGCGACAGTCAAATCCAGGATAGTTATTAATTTACAGTTTATAACTGCACGGCCCGCAGGCCGGCCGTGCCAAGGGGGGATGACATGAACTGGGACTATGAAACGGCGTCGGGCCGGGAAAAGATGATCATCCAGTACCGGAAACTCTCCGCCCTGTACGCCATGATGCCGGACCTGTTCCCCGACACGCCCGCCGCCGCTTTCAAATACCTGGCGGAGGACTGCGTGCTCACGTCCGAAAAGCTGGACCGGCCGCTCAGCGGCATCGACGCGGTGAAGGGCTTCCTGATCCGGGAGAAACGATCCTACGACGGCCTTAAGCCCATCCCGATCTGCACAGCCGCCATGAGCGAGGACGACGACGTGATGCTGCGCATCCGCCCGTGGAAAGCGGACGAGGGGGAGCTGGTGCGGCTGGACCTCAACGGGGACGGGCTGATCCGCCGCATCGACCGCTTCAGCGAGAAACGGATGCCGTACAGGGCTTGCGGCCCGAGCATCACCCTGACCCCGGCAAAGGAGAAGCCCGACAGCTCCGGCGTGATAAGAAACGACGATGAATGCGTGTTCATCGCCGATCTGTACGAGGACGATCTCAGGCTGCTGTTCTACCTGCAGGGCGACGTGTTCACTGACATGGAAGACTGCCTGATGAACATGGATGAATGGGTCACCCTCGCGGGCAACTGGCGCAGGCTCAACCAGATCCCGGACCCGGACGCCCTCAGGGCGGGCATCATGAAGGCCGAGGAAGAGTATACCAGCGCCGATCCCCGCTATGCCCGGGAGCTGGATGAGCTGATCGACAGCTACCTTGAGCACCGGGACCCTTACGGCCGGCGGATGCAGAAAATGCTGGAGGACTGGGTGAACGCCGTCAAGGATGACTACGGGTTCATCAGGAAGTGCTGAGGCAGCGGCCGGGAGACGGGACGAACACGGATCGGGCGAGCGATCCGAAACATCATACGGAGGTGATCTCAATGCCATTTGAAAAGTACTGCTACGACGGTTCCAGGCCCTTTGTGATCGCGGAATGCTCCACGGATGAGACGAGCCTGTGGGGCGACAAAAAAACCGCGGAGGAAACGCTGGAGCGGAACAACGCCCTGATCGACGAGCTGCAGCAGAAGCTGTACGCCGAGAAGAAGGAGGGCGTCATTTTCCTGTTCCAGGCCATGGACGCGGCCGGCAAGGACGGCACCATCCGCGCCGTGCTGAGCTGCCTGTCCCCGCACGGTGTGTATGAGGCGGCCTTCAAAGCGCCCAGCTCCGTCGAGCTGGCGCACGATTATCTGTGGCGCGTCGCGCAGCAGGTCCCGGCCAAGGGCGAGATCGCGATATTCAACCGGTCCCACTACGAGGACGTGCTCATCGGAAAGGTGAAGGAGCTGTACCGCTCCCAGGCCAACGCCCGCCGCATCGACCTGGACAGGGTGATCGAAAACCGGTATGAGGACATCCGGAATTTCGAGGAGTACCTGTACCGGAACAACGTGCGCGTGGTCAAGATCTTCCTGCATGTGTCCAAGGACGAGCAGGCCAGGCGCTTCCTGTCCCGCATCGAGGAGCCGGAGAAAAACTGGAAGTTCAGCGGGAGCGACTATGAGGAGCGCGCCTACTGGGACGCGTACCAGGAAGCCTTTGAGAGCGCGATCAACGCCACATCCACATCGCACTGCCCCTGGTATGTGGTGCCGGCCGATCACAAATGGTACATGCGCTGCGTGGTGTCCCAGATCATCCTTAAGACCCTCAGGGACATGGACCCGCGCTGGCCCGAGGTGACCGCCGACAGGCTGGAGACCTTCGCGAAATACAGGGCGGAGCTGCTCAAAGAGCTCCCGGAAGAGGAAACGAAGGCGGACAAAAAGAAGAAGGACAAGGAAAAGAAATAGACCGGCTGCGGGTCCATGGCCTCTCCGCCTTGTACTCCAATTCCTCATTTTTCATTAGCGAAGCGGCTTCATTAGCCGTCAGGCGTCTTCATTAGCGAAGCGTCTTCATTCACAAATAAAACTCCG
>CADCQZ010000391.1 GCA_902803675.1 uncultured Eubacteriales bacterium | reverse complement strand
GATGCCCGGATATCTTGCCGGGACCCATGTATGGGAACTGCTGGTATACTTTGAAATGACCGGGGAACTGGCTTTGATCACGGTGGACGCCGCCACCGGGGAAGTGATCGGCGACGAACCGGCGGAAGAAAACGGGGACTGGGCTTTCTGACGCCTGATCATTTGTCAGGAAGAAAATCAGGGACAGCTTGTTCTGTATTTCTTGCGGCATGGGAGGAAAAGCGTTTTGAAAGATAGAGGGGGATGTGGAAGCGTGACCGGGAAGAGTTCATCCGGGGCTGCCGTCAAGTGGATGATTTGGTGTATACCAACACCGGTATTGCTGTTAATTGCCTGGTTATGGATCGGTATGGCGCCGAATCTGTTTTCGCTTCCTTCCTATGCAATCATTCTTATGATCGGGCTCATAATTACAAGACTTATCTTTCTTTTCCTTTCACATCGGAAGGTTACAGCAAAACTTGTTCTTACCGTGATCTGGCTGGTTATCATGGCGTACATCGGGCATTTCGGTCTTCTCTTGCCAAGGATGATCCATCACAGCGCCAAACTGAACGCTCAAAGCAGATTTGAAGACGCGGCATCTGATATTTTTCCGGAAACCTTTTCTGTTCCGATAGAAGTCGGAAACGTAAGCGCCGCTGAGTACCATACTATTGCCATGTCGTATTTTATTTTTGAGAGCAGGACCTATAGTCTGGTCTGCAGCTACAGCGAAACAGAATATGAAAAAGCGATGGTTTTGCTGGAAGAGCGGTACAGCTTCAGAACAGAGCCGATGGGAACGGGATCCTTTGACGATGATGATATGGAGATCATGACGGATCCATATTCGATCATAGGAAATGATCGTTTCAGGATCCTCGTTCCCGAAGATGGCGACGATTATCCATTCTATAAGGAATGCCTGTTGATCATGAATAATGACGTTGAACACAAGATCGCATATATCGTTTTTTCCGATTTCGACCTGGATATGGCTGATAGTCTGGAAGAATTGATCTGTGATTACTTTGGATGGGCATACATCCGGTGGTAACATGAATTTGCGTTTGATGAACGGAGAGTTCGTACCATGAAAAGACGCCTGATGATCCTTGTGGTTATAACGGTTCTGCTTCTCACGCCGGTCCTGTCCGCCCGGGCAGGGCTTGAGCTGACCGTATCCGGGAGCGGAAAAGGCATTTACGCGTATACAAAAACCGGGAAGCAGGCAGGCATCCTGTACAACGGTTACTCCAGCTATCTGTCGGAGGATTCGAACGGCATGTACAGATGTACCCTGACGTCGGAATATTCCGTGTGGGTGGAAATGCGTATTCCCGAATACGATCCGTCCGTGACCCCGATCCCGGCCGCCTTACGCAGGGAGTATGAGGAGACGATACCCTGCGATATTTTCATCGCGGAGGTGATCAAACAGGACGCGCCGTTCTACACTTCGCCAGATCCATTCCCATCTGTCCGCAAAGCACGCGCCCGGAACGCTGGTGCAGGTTTGCGGCGAATTCGGGAAGGATTATTTTGTGATCTACGGCAGGGATCTTGAACTATGCGGCTTTATGCCGATGTCCGCCCTCAGAAAGGTGCGGGACATGACGTTCCCACAGTATTACTACATCAACCGCAATGAGCACTGGGGCCTGGAGGTCCATGAGATGACCGTCTATACCGGCGGACAGGTACTGGCTATAGGCGCGTCCGCCACGGGATACAGCGAAATGCCGCCCCGCTGCATTGAAGATGGTAAGACGGTCACGGTGATGGCGGAGCTTGACGGGTGGGCGCAGCTGGACGGCGGATATTTTATTGAAACACGGTTTCTGGATCCTGCCGGGGATCACAGCGTTACGTACGCTACGGTAAAAACCTCCGGCGTACTGAACCGGTTGAGGGTGCACAGCGGCTCCGTATACGGCGATGAAGTGTTTCTGAAACTCTCCTCCGGGGCGCGGGTGCAGGTCCCGGCCCATACGGACGAATGGGCATCCATATATATCACCGGCTCCGGCTGGGGTTCATCCGGTTCCGGAAGAGTGAAGATGGAATTCCTGGTCTTTGGGGACGCCTCAAAAGTGAAAAACGGCTGCGTCCGGGTCCGTCTTAACAGTTCTGCCCTGACATACCCCGTGGGAACCGAAATGACCGTGATCGGGATATTTACCGTGCGCGACAGCAGCGAGCCGGAGTGTTTTTTATGCCTGTTGGACGACGGCACGACGATCGGCGTGAGCGATACCGGCGGTGTGTTGGAACCCCTGGAAGGATCCGGCGTGAAGGTAAAAACCACTTCCCGCGTGAAGATGCGCATGGGCCCGAGCAAAGAGGCTGAAGTGCTTTGTACACTCAACCAGGGAACCAGCGTGGAAGTGCTGCTGCGGGGAGAAAACTGGACCATCGTGAAATATAAGGACCAGGTAGGCTATGTGATGAGCAAATACCTTCAGTTCCCTTAACCGGGTATGGATCGGAACGCGCAGATCTGTTCTTCTATGATTGATTTATAAGGAGAGACCCCAAATGAAAAAGACGGCGTTCATTCCCGCTTTTGCCGTGGTATTGCTGCTCCTGACCGCCGGCGGCTGCGCGGTGGAGACGTATACCTGCGGGGATTACGAGTATTGCCTGCTTGAAGGCGGTACGGCGGTGATTACAAAGTATACCGGGAATGACTATATCCTTGTTGTTCCCGATGAACTGAACGGATGCTGTGTGACGGCCGTCGGGGACAAGG
>CADCQZ010000390.1 GCA_902803675.1 uncultured Eubacteriales bacterium | reverse complement strand
GACCGCTGTGAGGGACGCCATGAAGCTCCTGAGGGATACCATCCAGCACGGCCTGGATCACGGCCGGTATGTGGGCGAGCCTTTCTCAGAGGAGTTTCCCCTGAATAAAATGCCCGATCTGAGCGAGGTGGACCTGTCGCCGTCGATCGATGACGACGAATACAAAAAGGAACTGAAAAAACTCCAGAGCCGCCTGAGTGAACTGCATAATATCATCTACCGCAAAAAGATCCCGGTGATCCTGTGCTATGAGGGCTGGGACGCCGCGGGCAAGGGCGGCAATATCCGCCGCGTCGCCTATCCTCTGGATCCCCGGGGGTTCGACGTGCATCCCATCGCCTCCCCGCTGCCCCATGAGCTCAACAGGCAGTACCTGTGGCGGTTCTGGACGCGGCTGCCCCGCACGGGGCATATCTGCATTTTCGACCGCACCTGGTACGGCCGGGTGATGGTGGAGAGGCTGGAGGGCTTCTGCGCGGAAAAAGACTGGAAGCGGGCCTACAACGAGATCAACGAGTTCGAGCGCCAGCTGACGGACTGGGGCGCGGTGGTCATCCAGTTCTGGATCCATATCGATCAGGAGACCCAGCTCGCCCGGTTCACGGAGCGGCAGAATACCCCGGAGAAGCAGTGGAAGATCACGGAAGAGGACTGGCGCAACCGCGAAAAGTGGCCCCAGTATGAGATGGCCGTGAACGAGATGCTGCGCAAGACCAGCACCCGGAACGCTCCCTGGCACATCATCGAATCGAACGACAAGAAATACGCCCGCATCAAGACCCTCAGGATCATCGTCAAGGCTCTGGAAAAGGCCTGCGAAGAGCATTTCGAGCATCTGATCGGCTGACGGACGCGATCCGCAGGGCAGCACCCCGAGCCTGAAAGGCCGGGGTGTTTTAGGATGCGGCCCCGGTCGGCGGCACATTTTTCAAACAGGGAGGCCTTTATGCGGTACGCGATGCTCTTGTCCTACGACGGCAGCCGGTATCAGGGCTGGCAGCGCCAGGGCAACACTTCCAACACGATCACGGAAAAACTTCAGACCGTTCTGTCACGCCTTCTGGAGGGACCGGTCACTGTCAGCGGCGCCGGCAGGACGGACGCGGGCGTCCACGCTCTGGGGCAGGTGGCGGCTTTCGATCTCGCGCGTCCTCTCGATCCTGCAGCGCTTCTTGACGCGCTTCGGTCCTATCTTCCGGAGGATATCGCGGTCCTGGACCTGAAAAAGGCGCCGGAGAGATTCCATCCCAGGCTGAGCGCTTCGGGAAAGATATACCGCTACGAGATCCGGGAAGCGCCCTGGACGGATGTGTTCCGGCGCAGATACCAGTGGGCGCTCATGCGGACGCTTGATCTGAAGGCCATGGAGACGTGCGCCCGGATCCTCCTGGGAGAGCATGATTTCAGGGCTTTTTCCTCCGACAGGCGTCCGGCCCATTCCACTGTCCGGGAATTAAGAGCGGTGAGGATCGACCGCAGGGACGGCAATGTGACGATCACCTATGAGGGCAGCGGTTTTCTCTACAACATGGTCCGTATCCTGACGGGCACTCTGGTACAGGCCGGTCTCCGCGAGACGGGCCCGGATCAGGTCCGGGAAGCGCTGCTCACCCTGGACAGACAAAAAGCCGGCGCGACCGCGCCGGCTAAAGGGCTTACCTTGATGAAGGTGATCTATCCGGATCCCTTTGATTTATTTGACGATCCACTGGATGCCCAGGGCTTCATGTAAGGCCACGAGGGTCTTGGTGCCCACGATGCCGTCCGCCACCAGGTTGTGAGCCTTCTGGAACTTCTTGACCGCCTTGGTGGTCCTGGCACCGAAGATGCCGTCGTCCTCACCCAGGGGCAGGTAGCCCAGCTTGATCAGGTACTGCTGCAGCAGCGTCACGTTGGAGTTCCTGTCGCCGGCGCGGAGCAGCTTGGGAGCCACGGTACCGGTGCGGGTCACGTCCACGGTCTTGGGATCGGCGTTCTGCACGTTGAAGGTGCGGATCACGGCCCAGGTGGCGGGTCCGATGACACCGTCGGGATCCAGGTTGTAGTCGTTCTGCACGGCGATGACAGCCTTCTTGGTGGACTGACCGAACACACCGTCGGCCTTGTCCAGCAGATAGCCGGCAGCCTTGAGCTTCATCTGAGCGGCCGCCACGTCGTCGCCCTTGCTGTACAGCTTCAGGGTACGGGGCACGTATTTGTCATCCTTGGTGTCCTTGGCGCGCCAGTTCTGCTCGATCCGGGCATCCACCAGGGAAGGATACAGATAACGGCGGGTGGTGGCGGTGAATTTGCCGGTCTGGTTGAGGCCGTTCTTGCTCTCGAACTTCTTCATGGCAGCGGTGGTGGCGGCGTTGTAGACACCGGTGGGCGCGCTGGCCAGGTAGTTCAGGTTGTAGAGCTTCTGCTGGATGGCGTACACGTCATAGCCCCGGTCGCCCTGGCTCAGGTCACGCAGGGGAAGACCGCCGTTGAAGATGGCCGCCTTGCGGTTGTAGAGCAGGGTCTTGGTGTTTTTGCCGGCTTTGCCGTCCACGGTCAGGCCCGCGGAGCGCTGGAAGTTCTTGACGGCGTTGGTGGTGTAGACATCATACTTGCCGGTGATGCTGCCGTTATAGTAATAGGTAGCGCGCAGATGACGCTGCAGCACCTTGACGGCCTCACCCTTGTCACCGGGTTTGAGCACATAGTCCGGCGCCAGGGGATTGTCGGCGTATTTGGCGGTCGTGCTCTTGAGCTTTTTCGCCGTGCCGGCGTCGATGATGCCGTTGACCTTCAGGTCGTTCCTCTTCTGGAAGTCTTTGACGGCTGCCAGCATCGCGTTGTTGAAGGTGCTGTTGGCCTTGCCTTCCATGTACAGGTAGTGGATCAGCCTCTGCTGAGCCTGCTTGACGTCCGTGCCGGTCATGCCTTTGGTCAGTATCCGGTCACCGAGATTATATTCCGCCGCAAAAGCCATGGTGAGCGGCATCAGCGTGGCGACGACGAGCAGGATCGCGATCAGTCTTTTCATGTGAATACTCCTCCTTCTATAGGATCCATTGCATCCGTGATTGTATCAAAGCTTTGTGACGCAAGAATGCCGAAGTGATTACATTTAACACATAACATCTTTACAAATATGCGGTGGGTCCCGCCGGATGATCCGGTGCTTTGCCGGGCCCCGGATATCGGGAAACCTGATATTGTCCATGGATTGTACCTCCCTTCGAACGCCGTTCATATATATAGACGAGGCAGAGACGAAAAATATTACGGCCTTTGTCATTTTTATTTAATCGTCCCGGCTGCTGTCTTCAGGTGCCGCTCCGGCGGGGCAGGATGTCCAGGAACGCGAAAGCCTGGGGCAGGGTATCCGCCCCGACGAGCTCCACACCCTCCGGGGAGACGGCTTTGCGCGCGGAGTGCTTCGGGCACAGCACGTGGTCGAATCCCAGCCGCGCGCATTCCCCGGCCCGCCTGTCCACGTGGGGGATGGCGCGCACCTCGCCCGCCAGGCCGATCTCGCCCATCACGGCCCAGTTGGGGGGCACCGGCCTGTCGCATACGGATGAGGCCACGGCACAGCATACAGCCAGGTCCGCCGCCGGCTCGTCCAGGTCCAGGCCGCCGGCCACGTTGATGTATACGTCCTTGTCGTACAGGCGTATGCCCAGGCGCTTTTCCATGACCGCCAGGAGCAGGATCACCCGGGAGGAATCAAGGCCGTTCACGGTCCTGCGGGGCGACGTGTAGTAGGATTTGACGCACAGCGCCTGGACATCCACCAGGATCGGCCGTGTGCCTTCCATCGCGCACAGGACACAGGAACCGCTTGTGTTCCGGGTGCGCTGGCTCAGCAGTGTCTCCGACGGGTTCTTGACCGGGATCATGCCGCTCCCCGTCATTTCGAATACGCCCAGCTCGTTCACCGAGCCGAAACGGTTCTTCGTGGCCCGAAGGAGCCGGTATTCGTGTTTGGGATCGCCTTCGAAGGAGAGCACCACGTCCACCATGTGTTCCAGCACGCGGGGACCTGCCAGGGTGCCCTCCTTGGTGACGTGGCCCACCAGGATGATGCCGCAGCCGTATTCCTTCGCGTACCGCATCAGCATGGACGCGCATTCCCTGATCTGGCTGACGGAGCCGGGAGCCGAAGCCATGTCCGGGCGGTACATGGTCTGTATCGAGTCGATCACGCAGTAATCGGGGCGGTACTTCTCCAGTTTGTCCCATATAAGGTCCATGGCGTTCTCTGTCATGAGCAGCAGGTCCGAATCGCCGGCGCCGATCCTTTTGGCCCGCAGGCTGATCTGGTTGCGGCTCTCCTCGCCGCTGATATACAGCACTTTCTTCCCTTTGAGCGCCAGCTGATGGCTCATCTGCAGGAGCAGGGTGGACTTGCCGATGCCGGGCTCGCCGCCCACCAGGATGAAACTGCCTTCCACGATGCCGCCGCCCAGTACCCTGTCCAGTTCGCCGATGCCGGTCTGCTCGTACAGGATATGTCCCGGATCGATGTCCCGGATCGGAAGGGGTTCCTGCCCGATGCCCTGCTGGCGCTTGGCGGCCTTTTCGGGCGCGGCGGGCGCCGGGCCCTGTACGGTCTCCCTGAGGGTATTCCATCGCCCGCACTCGGGGCATTTCCCGAACCATTTGGCGGTCTCGTAGCCGCATTCGTCACAGACATAGGTGATCCTGGTCTTTGCCATGCTTCCTCCTATGGGTCTATAGCCCTTTCAACGGGATTTTATCACGCGCGGCGATCGATGGCAACTGCTTTGTTACAGATATTTCATCTTATTGTTGCAGTTTGTAATAATTTTGATGTATAATATATCTGTTGAATTTTGCCGTTGAAGGGGTCTTATGGGCAGCAGAAGCTTTCAGGATGGTTTTTTCGTGGACCGCAGGAAAAAGAAGCATGTTTTTTCCATGGCCGTGCTTTTCCTGATCCTGGTCATCGTCATCGTGATCTCCGTATATAATATGATCATTTCCTCCACTGTGAGCGTCGGGAAGCTGTCTGTGACCGTCAACGCGCTCCCCTCCCGCCTGGAGGGCACGAAGATCCTGGTGATGAGCGATCTGCATGGGGCATCCTTCGGCATCAACCAGTCGGATCTGGTGCGCCTGATCAACTCGACGGATCACGATGTCCTGTGTGTCGTGGGGGATGTGACCGATGAAAGAGGAAGCCCCAGGGCTTTTATCAGGGTACTGGAACAGCTGGAGGGAGGAAGACCCGTCCTGTTCATTCCCGGTGACGAGGACCCCTCGCCCCTGAACACGGACGCCCTGAGCGACGGGGATGTCCGTGCGCCCTACATCCGGCAGATCGAGCAGGCCGGCGCCGAGTATCTGGACGCGCCGTACCGGTACGAGGCGGGGGGGAGCGTGATCTGGTTCTGCCCCGAAGCCCTGTACACCCTGGACCTGGACGCCGCGGAACGTACGGCCTCCGCCCGGCGGGATGAGCTCCTGCGGGAGCAGGGTACGCCTCAGAGGGACGCGTATCTGCGGGCGGCTGAGTATCAGCTGGACCGGATCGGGAGGATCCGGGAGGCGCAAAGGACCATGCTGCGCACCGATATCCACGTGGCTCTTTCCCATGTGCCCCTGTCCGAGAGCGGCCTGAGGGACCTGCATGATCTGTTCTATGGCGGAAAGAGCCTGTACATCCAGGGCATCTCCCTGGTGCTCGCCGGGCACTACAACGCGGGGCAGTGGCGTGTCCCCTGGGGCGGCGCTTTCTTCATCCCCCGTTCCTTCAATCTCGGGGAGAGCGGTTTTTTTGTCAGTGATAACGGGCTCAAGGGCGCCCAGTCCGTGGTGGGGGTCACCCAGGTGATCACGCCGGGGCTGAACGTGTCCCGGAGCTATCCCGGGATCATGCGTTATTTCAGGCTGTTCAATCAGCCGGATCTCACCCTGGTCACTCTGACCAGGAAGATCGTGGATTAGTATATCTTGTCGGATCGGAGCGTGTGAGTACGATGCCAAAGCTTGAGATCGAAAACCGAGAATTGTCCTGGCTGGATTTCAACTACCGGATCCTGTCGGAAGCGCAGAACGATGATAATCCTCTTCTGGAACAGTCCAAGTTCCTGTCCATCGTATCCAGCAATCTGGACGAGTTCTTTATGGTGCGGGTGGGATCCCTGTGCCGCAATATCGAGGAGGGTTCCGGTAAGCTGGACCCGGCCGGCATGACCTACAAGGAACAGCTCAACGCTGTCTGGCAGGAAGCCCACAGACAGGTGGACCGGCAGTATTACGTGCTGCAGCGCAAGCTCCTTCCGGCGCTGGCCATGGAAGGGATCCATTTTCTGTCCCCGGGCATGCTGGACAAGGAACAGCTCAAGTGGCTGGGGGAGTATTTCGATGAGCAGGTGCTCCCGCTCCTGACCCCGTGGGCCATCACGGCCCAGAGGCCGTTTCCGCTCCTGACCGCCAAATGCCTCCATATCGCCGTGCTGCTGCCGCCCCGGATGCGTTCCGGCGGCTACCGCTTCGCTCTGGTATCCGTACCCACTTCCCTGTCCAGGGTGGTACTGCTGCCCAGCGGCATCGGCCATAAGCGCGGCATCCTGCTGGAGGATGTCATCTGCATGCATATGTCCCGGCTCTTCAACGGCCTGAAGCCCGTGGCCATGGCTCCCTTCCGGCTGACGAGGAACGCGGATTTCCTGTATAACGATCATGACGCGGCACTGCTCATCGCCGAGATGCGCAAAAACCTCAAACGGCGCAAATGGGGCAAGGTGGTGCGTCTGGAAGTGCCCAAGGGCTGTGACCCGCGGCTCCTCATCCGTCTGAGGAAGTATCTGTGCATCACGGAAAAAGAGACCATGCACGTGCCCGGTCCCATCGATCTGACCTACTTCATGAAGGAGGTCAGCGGTTACGAGGGCTTCGACCACCTGCGCTTCGATCCCTTCACCCCCTGGATCGATGAAAAATACCTGCAGTCAGGGGATATCTTCGAATACATCCGCTCATCCGACCGGCTGCTGCATCACCCCTATGACTCCTTCGATCCGGTGGTGGATTTCGTGTGCCGTGCGGCGGAAGATCCGCAGGTCATGGCCATCAAGCAGACGCTTTACCGCGTCAGCGGCAAGAGCCCCATCGTGGCGGCCCTGGCCCAGGCGGCGCAGAACGGCAAGCAGGTCACCGTGCTGCTGGAGGTCCGTGCCCGCTTCGACGAGGAAAACAATATCAAATGGTGCCTGGAGCTGGAAAAGGCGGGCTGCCACGTGTATTACGGCGTGGCCGATCTGAAGACCCATTCCAAGATCACCCTGGTGGTGCGCAAAGAGGATGACGGCATGCGCAGCTATGTGCATCTGGGAACGGGCAATTACAACGATTCCACCGCGAAACTGTATACGGACTTCGGCCTTTTCACCGCCGACGCGGTGATCGGCAGGGACGCGGGCAAGTTCTTCAATATGGTGACCGGGTACGGCGGCGAAGCGGTGATGGACAAGCTGGTCACGGCGCCCTATCAGCTGCGCAGCACTCTGGCGGACCTGATCAAGTACGAGATCAGGAACGCCAGGGAGGGCCTGCCGGCCCTGATCAGCGCCAAAATGAACTCCCTGTGCGATCCGGACATGATCCGTCTCCTGTACAGGGCCGCGGACGCGGGCGTTCAGATCCGTCTCCTGGTCAGGGGCATCTGCTGTATCAAAAAACGCAAGAACATCCAGATCCGTTCCATCGTGGGGCGTTTCCTGGAGCATGCCCGGATATTCATCTTCCACCACGGCGGGGATCAGACCGTTTATCTTTCCTCCGCCGACTGGATGCCGCGGAACCTTGACAAGCGCGTGGAGCTGATGTTCCCCATCGAGGACGCGGATATCAAGGCCCGGATCATCGCCACCCTGAGGGATGAGTGGCGGGACAACGTCAAGGCCTGGGAAAAGAAAAAGAACGGCCTTTATGTGCGCGTCCGCCGGGGCGAGCCCGCCATCAACGCTCAGGAGGAGCGGATCTGCGGCCATGCCATGATCGAGGATCTGTCGCCCGTGCTGGATGAGGATGACCTTCGCTCCATCGACCGGAAGGACCGGCAGGATGAGGACGAGGTTCCGGACGCCTCCGAGGATCCCGTCACGGCCGCCGCTGCCGGCGGCCCGGAGGAGGATGAGATCCTTCTTCCCGATGACGATCCCGGTGAGGACGAGGACTTTTCCCTCGACACGCTGGGCGGCGATCGGGACGGCTCTGAGGATGTGGAAAGCATGTTCGACGCGTTCCGAGACGACGAGGACCGCTGACACGCTTTTCCGGGCAACAAAAAAGCCGCGGCATTATGCCCGGCTTGGCGCACCCGGCGCGATTCGAACGCGCGGCCTTTCGCTTAGGAGGCGAACGCTCTATCCTGCTGAGCTACGGGTGCGTGTCTTGAAAGACAAGGCATACTATACCATAGCTCGATGAAAAAAACAAGGACAAATCGAAACTTTGTCTGTTAAAAGGGAGACGGGACATGGAAGGGATCACATCAACGGTCCAGATCGTGCTGCCCCAGCACTGCAACGGTACGGGCAGCCAGCGCCTCTTCGGCGGGCAGATGATGGCCTGGATCGATATCACGGGCGCGGTGGCGGCCCGGCGGTATACCAACCGTGCCGTCACCACGGCCTGCGTGGATAATCTCAGCTTTATCGGCGCGGCTTTTCTCAATGATACGGTGGTCCAGGAGGCCCGCGTCACCTGGACAGGGAATACTTCCCTCGAGGTGAGGATCGACAGTTTCGTTGAGCAACTTGACGGCACGCGCACCCTCGTCAACCGGGCATACGCGGTCTATGTGGCCCTGGATGAGGAGGACAGGCCCGTCAGGGTCAGGCCCTTCGTACCGGAGACGGATGAAGAGAAAAAAGAGTACCTGGACGCCGAGACGCGCCGGGATATCCGGAACGCGCGCAGGCGCCGCGACACGTTAAGCCCCCGGAACGAGTGAAACGGGAGAGGAACAGGCATGATCGATATCCGCAATGTCAGCTTTGCATACGATGAAGAGTCCGGGGATGTCCTCAGGGACGTTACTTTGAAGATCGGTGAGGGATCCTTCACCGCCGTCCTGGGCGGGAACGGGTCCGGCAAGTCCACGCTCGCCAAGATCTTCAACGCCCTGTGCCTGCCCCGGGAGGGGAAGGCCTATGTGGACGGCATGGACACCTCGGACGACGCGCTCCTGTGGAATATCAGGAGCTCCGTGGGCATGATCTTCCAGAACCCGGACAACCAGATCATCGCCACTTCTGTCCGTGACGACGTGGCCTTCGGTCTGGAAAACCTGGGAGTGCCCCCTGCTCAGATGCCCGAAAGGATCTCAGACGCCCTGAAGTCCGTGGACATGGAAGCTTACGCCGACAAGGCGCCGCATCTTTTGTCCGGCGGGCAGAAGCAGCGGGTGGCCATCGCGGGCATCCTGGCGATGGAGCCCCGCGTGATCATCTGCGACGAGGCCACCGCCATGCTGGACCCCAGAGGCCGGCGCGAGGTGTTCGACATCATGAAGCGGCTCAACCGGGAGAAGGGGATCACGGTCATCTGGATCACCCACTTCATGGACGAAGCGGTGCGCTGCGATGACATCATCCTCATGAAGGACGGCCGTGTCGCCTTCCGCGGCGCGCCGCGGGAGATATTCACCGATCCCCGGATCGTCGAGGAAAACCGCCTGGCCCTGCCGGATGCCGCGGGCATGTGCCTCCGCCTGAGAGAAGCGGGGTTCGACGTGGACTTCTGCCTGACCGTGGATGAGCTGGCGCAGGAGGTGGCGGAAAAATGCCTCTGACACTGAAAAACGTAAGCTGCGTCTATCAGACGGGCACGCCCTATGAGACCGCGGCCCTGAAGGACGTATCCCTGGAATTCAGCGACGGGATGTACGTCGCCATCGTGGGAAAGACCGGGTCGGGGAAGTCCACCCT
>CADCQZ010000389.1 GCA_902803675.1 uncultured Eubacteriales bacterium | reverse complement strand
TTGTTCGCTGTCAGGTCAAGGCAGACCAGATCGTTCTCCACACAGCTGATATAGCGCAGACGGGTGTTCTGCTTCAGGTCGAGCGTCCTTAAATGGTTGATGCCGCAGCAGAGGCTCGTCAGTTTCTTGTTGTGGCTCAGATCCAGCTCCGTCAGCAGGTTGCTCTCGCAGAAGAGCTCCTCCAGAGCGGGATTGCCGCTCAGATCCAGCCGGGTGAGCACGCCGTTGTCGCAGTTGAGCAGTTTCAGTTTCGGGTTGCCTTTGAAGCTGAGAACGGGGATCTGATTGTTCCCGCAGGCGACGTCGACCAGGAGCGGACAGAAGGAGGTGTCCAGCTCCGTCAGCCGGTTGCCGTTGCAGTACAGTTTCTTCAGGGCCTTGTTGTTACTGATATCAAGCGTTTCGAGGCAGCCGGAGGAACAGTCCAGTTCGACCAGCTTTGTATTGGCGCTCAGGTCCAGCCCGGTCAGCCCGTTGCCCCCGCAATAGAGGCTGTAAAGCTCGGGATTGCCCGTCACGTCAAGGGCCTTAAGGTCGCATCCCTGACAGGACAGCGCGGTGAGCCGGGGATTGTGTTTCACATCGAGGCTCCTGATGGGGCTGCGGCTGCAGTCCAGGTGGATCAGCTTTGGATTATGGCTGACGTCCAGGCTCTTGAGGGAAGTGTTGAACGTGCATGAAAGGTACTCCAGTTTGGCAAAGTGCTCCAGGCCCGTCATGTCTTTCAGGTCCTGCTGAGCATTCAGGCCCATGCTCTCCACACGGTCCCTTTCCGCGGCGCTCAGCACACCGTCCCAGTTGTCATCGAACTGTTTGACGTATTCGCGGAAAACAGGGTCCGGAAAGTTCCGCGCGTTGATCACCACCTGTTCCGCCGCGAGCGCCGAAGCCGCCGCGAAAACGAGGGTCAGGATCAGAATGCCGACGAAAGCTTTTTTCATATTCGGTCCCTCCTGTAACGTCAGGCCCGGGACCTGCCGGGCGGTCCCAAGGTGCGCTCCTTTGAAAAGATCAACGGGTACCGATGAGATCCGGGGCTGCCGGATCAGCGACGATATGACCGGACTTTCACGGCTGTGTAAGATATGCAGATCATTGGTAAACTTTCCATATATAACGATATAAGAAACATTACAATGGAAATGCATATTTGCACAACGGGCTGCCCAAAGTCCCGTGATCACGGACCGGCACATCAGGCCCGTGATCCGGGGCGAAAACATTTCGGACTGTCCGAAACGGACAAACCTGTTCTGTCGGCCGGCATCGGGCCCGGTGACGCCTATTCGATCGTGAACTCCCTGACGAACACGCCGGTGAAATTCCCGATGCCCGTCACGGTCACCGAGGCCGTGCCGGGGCCGATATCGTCCGTGAAGGTCAGGGTATAGTCCTTCCCCTCCTCCAGGACCGTGAGAACGCCGCCGAGCTTCGTCCTCACCGTGACTTCCGGCCGGATCGGCTCCCCTGTGTACGCCATCCGGTCCGCGCTCAGGATCACCCGCAGGATCTTCGCCGGGGCGATCGTGAAGGACTTTTGAAGCGTGCCCGTGTAATCGCCCGTGCCGGTGACGGTCACCCGGGCGGTGCCCGCGTCCACATTGCCGGAACAGGTGACCGTGTAGTCCCGCCCCGGCTGAAGGACCACCGTCTTTTTCAGGAGCTTTGCCCTGACGGTCACTTTCGGCTCCAGGGGCTGCCCCGTGTAGGTCAGGTTCCCGGTCACCGACGCCTTTAAGACCTCCGCCGGCAGGATGGTGAAAGCCTTTTTGAGGGTGCCCTTGAAATTGCCGATGCCCTTCACCGTGACGAGCGCTTTGCCCGCGGAAACATTGGATGTGTACTCCGCGGTGTAGTCCCGGCCCTTCACCAGCTCAACGATCTCCCCGCCCGCCTTTGCCTTCACGGTCAGGGGCGGCTCCTGCGGCTTGCCGTTATAGACGCAGGCGGGGCCGTCCACCGTGACCCTGAGGATCTTTTTCGCCGTGACGGTGAAAGTCTTTTTGAGGCTGCCCCTGAAATTGCCCGTGCCGGTCACCGTCACCGAGGCCGTGCCCGCGTCCGTGTTGTTTTCACAGGTCACCAGATAGTCCCGGTCCTTTTCGAGGGTGACCGTTTTGCCGCCGACCTTAGCCGTGACTTTGACGGGCGGCTCCAGCGGAGCTCCCGTATAGGCCAGGGACTTTTTACTGAGGGTCAGTTTCGTGAGCTTCACCGGGGTGATGGTGAAGGGCTTCTCGTAAACGCCGCCGAACCGGTCGATGCCCTCGATCACGGCCGTGGCCGTGCCCGCGTCCACATTGTCCCGGTAGGTGACCAGGTAATCCTGCCCCTTGATGAGCGTGACGGTCTTCCCGTTGATCTGCGTTTTCACGGTGACCTTGGGCTCCAGGGGCCTGCCGGTGTACGCCTTTTTGGTATAGCTCAGCTTGATCGACTTGAATTCCGGCGCCCTGTATTCGAACTGGATGGTGAAACGGACCGTAAACCCGTTCCCGCAGTGATAATTGTAGCTCACCCGGTCGTTTTCAAGAAGCAGGGTATTCCCGGTCACGATCGCCCCGAGCCAGTCCGATGTCTTTTTGACATCGAAGCCCGGGATACGGCTCAGGTCGAACTCGTTCCCGTCAATCTCGTATTCCGCCACGTTCATGTCGGCGGAAACGCCCTGCAGTTTCTTATTCGCGGTCAGGTCCAGGAAGGGCAGATCGTTGTACGCGCAGCTCAGACCGTCAAGAACGGTATTCCTGCTCAGGTCCAGCCCGGACAGCCGGTTGCTCGCGCAATGCAGGTTCTTCAGAGCGGGACAGCCGGTGACGTCCAGGTCGACGAGCCCGTTCGCGTTGCAGTTTATCTCCCATATTTTCCTGCTGCTGACCTTCAGCGTTTCCAGCTGATTCCGCTCACAGCTCAGGCTCGTCAGCGCCCTGTTATTGGACAGGTCCAATTCGGTCAGCCGGTTGAAATCGCAGCTCAATATCTCAAGCCCGCTGAGCATACTGACATCGAGCTCCGTCAGTTCGTTATCAAAACAGCTCAGTATCTTCAGTGCTTTGTTATGGCTCAGATCCAGGGATCCGATCGGATTCCAGCCGCAGATCAATTCCTCAAGAGCGGTGTTCGCGCTCACATCCAGGGAACCGATCCTGTTGTACGGACAGTCCAGCGCCTTGAGAGAAGTAAAATGCCCGATCCCTTCCAGAGAGGCGATATCCAGATGTGACAGCACCATCCGCTTGACCGCCCCGATCTCCGCGGCGCTCAGGACGCCGTCTTTGTTCGTATCGCAGTTCTGCGAGACATAGGCCCTGAACGCTTTGTCCGGAAAATGCTCCGCGTCCGTGGGCACACCGTCCGCCGCGAAGCCCGGCAGGCATGCCAGCAGCACAGATGCGGCCATACAGATCAACAGGATGAACTTCTTCATGACGAATGCCTCCTTATTCGGCCGCTTCGCGGATCGTGAACTGTTTCGTGATGGTGCCGGTATAATTGCCGATGCCTTTCACGGTGACCGCGGCCGTGCCGGGCCCCACGTTGTTTTCATAAGTCAAGGTGTAGTCCTTATCCGGCTTGAGCACCACGACCGCGCCGTCCACCTTCGCCCTGACCGTCACCGGGGGCCTGATCTCCTCACCGGTATGATCGAACACGGCGGCGTCCAGGGTCACTTTAAGGATCTTCACCGGCTTGATCGTGAACGTCTTCTGAAGCGTGCCGGTGTAATTGCCCTTGCCCTTCACGGTGACCGTGGCCGTGCCGGCCTTCACGTAACTTTTATAGTACGCCTTGTAGTCTTTGCCCTCCTCCAGGGTCACGGTCTTTTTGCCCAGCTTCGCCTTCACCGTCACAGGCGGTTTGACGGCTTTGCCGGTATAGGGATAAGAAGCCTTGGCCACGCTCACCTTCGTGAGCTTCGCGGCGGTGATCGTGAACTTCTTCGTCACGGTCCCCGTAAAGCCGTTGATCCCGGTCACGGTGATCTTCGCCGTGCCCCTGTTCACGTTCTTCTCACAGGTGACGGTATAGTCCTCATCCTGTGTCAGGATCACGGTCTCACCGTTCACCTTCGCCTTCACGGTCACTTCCGGCGTGATCTCCCGGCCCGTATACGTGAACGATCTGACCGGCATCGTCACGCCGGTGATCTTCGCCTCTTTGTATGTCACGTCGAGGGTGAAGGTGTAGGACCGGTCCTCACGCGCCCGGTATTCGTAGGTCACCTCGCCGGATCCCGTCACGCGGATGCCGTCCCCCTCCACGGCGCAGCCCTGCCAGCCGGACGCCCTTTCAGGGTCGAATCCCGGCAGGGAGGCAAACGGGATCCGCCCGGCATCCGCTGTGACCTTCAGCACATTGCCGCCGCACTTGGCCGAAAGGAGGGCCGTGCTTTCGTCCAGCACCAGGGATGTGAGGCAGTTGTCCGAGCAGTCCAGCCAGTATAATTCCCCGAGATGGCTCACCTTCAGGGACTTAAGACCGCAGCCCACGCACATCAGTCCGTGCACCCTGGCGTTATGGCTCAGGTCCAGGGCGGAAAGACGGATATGGCTGCAGTCCACAGACCCGAGGCTCTCATTTTTGCTCAGGTCAAGACCATCCAGCGGGTTGTTCCGGCAGTTCAGCTCGTACAGAGCGGGCGCTTTTTTCAGATCGATCGTCGTCAGGGCATTATCCTGACAGAGCAGGCGGTGCAGCCGGTTGTTCCTTCCCAGAGTGAGCGCCGTCAGGCCGCATGATTCGCAGTTCAGCTCGTACAGGTTGGGATTCTGGCTCACGTCCAGGCTCTTCAAGGGATTGTTTCCGCAGTCCAGGGTCGCCAGTTTCGCGCAGCCGCTCAGGTCCAGCTCCGTCAGGCTGTTGTCCCGGCAGACAAGCATGTCCAGAACAGGATCAAGCATCAGGTCCAGGCTCCTGAGACGCGCGTTGTGGCAGTCCACATATTTCAGCAGCACGTTCCATTTAAGATCCAGCTTTTTCACAGCCGTATAGGAAATATCGATCGACGTGATCGCCGGCAGATACTCGATACCCGTCAGATCGGTAAGATCATAGTTGTTGGTGATCGAGATATAGTCGGTGTTCAGCCGCTCCTCCAGGTCCAGGATCCCGTTGCCGTCCAGATCGAAGCGCGCTTTTACGTAAGTCCTGAACACTTTATTGGGAAAGGTGGTTTTGTTGATCGGTACGTCGTACTCCGAGGGCGTGTACTCCGCCCGCTTCGGATCGGTCTCCTGGGCGCCGCCGTATATTTTGACCCGCATCCCGTCAGGCACCTCTTCCGCGCACGCGTATATCGCCGCGAAAACGAGGATCAGCGTCAAAATACCGATAAGCGTTTTTTTCATATTCGGTCCCTCCTGTCACGTTACGCCCGGACCTGCCGGGCAGCCCGTCGGGAACAGATCTTCATGCGTTCATTGTATCCCACGCCAAAGGAAAACACAATATCATATAATGAACATTGATAACATATCGTCGGAGTCGATCCGGGAATACTGTTTTCTTTATCAGGGATCTGTGTGATCCATAGCCGTTCAGTATCACCTCCCGACTTTTCTTCCCTGTGATCTGTCGGCCATATTATACCGGGATCTTCCCCATTTGTGCGGTTCAAGGCGCGTTCGGCATGTTTTTCGACACGAACGAGCAAAGGTATACGTCACGTCCCCAGGGAGCTCAGGTAGCCCAGGCTGATGCCGAGGCAGTCGAAGGGCGACGCGCCGTAGCAGTCGTCCTGCTCCACCAGGGCATATTCCGTGACGCCGCCGGAGCGAAGGAGGCCGAGGACCTTCGCAAAGTCCAGATTGCCCTTTCCCACGGGCGCCATGCGCGCCTCGAAACCGGATACCGTGTAGTCCTTCAGATGGACGCAGTGGAGCCGGTCCATATGAGCGCTGAGCCAGGCGCACACGTCCATGCCGCCGAACTGGAGCCAGTAGGTGTCGGCGGTCACGCCCATGAGCTCCGGGGGCATCAGGGAAAGCAGATGATCCATCATGGTCCTGCCGTCGGGGAAACGGGCGAACTCAAAAGCGTGGTTGTGATACATGAATTTGAGCCCCGCGGCCCGGAGCTTTTCGGCGGCGGACATGAAGTCCCCCGCGAAGCGCTCCACCCCCTCCGGGCTGTGGTAACGGTCGGGCATATAGCCCAGCCCCGTGTAACGGCACCCGTAGAGGAACTGCCTTTCGATCAAGGGATCGACATCCTTCAGGAAAGCGGCCTCGCCGTCGTGGGTCAGCACGATCTCAAGGCCGTTGTCATCGCACAGGGCTTTGACGCGCGCCGGGGCGATGGGCCCCAGGGCCGAGAGCTGCACATACCGGTACCCCAGGCGGGCGATCTTCTCCAGGGTGACGCCCAGGTCTTCCTCCGTTTTGCAGAATGCACGCACCGTGTACAGTTGAGCGCCGATCTCCATAGATGATACCTCCTGCGGATGGGGATATGGTTTTGAGGCCGGGAACAGTATACCATATTTTTCCCGGGAACGCACTTTTTCACAAGCATTTGACATCGGATGATATCATCCGAAGGCGGTTTGCGGTATAATGACGGGGAAAGGAGCGAAGAGACATGGTATCACTGACCGCCCACGGCTATACCGTCCTGATCGATCCGGAACACGGCGGGAACTGCGTACGTTTGAGCCGCTTCGCTTCGGAGGCCCTGCGCGGCCCCGCCGCCCCGGAGGATATGGACCGGGAGCCGTTTTTCTACGGCACGCCCCCGCTGCTTTATCCCAACCGGATATCCGGCGGGCGCTTCACCTTCGAGGGCCGGGAATACGTCCTGCCGGTCCGTGAAAAGGAGACCGGATGCTTCATCCACGGGGACCTCCATCGGACGGCCTTTCATGTCATCCGGGCGGAAAAGGACCGCGCGCATTTAAGGCGCCGTTTCACCTCCGAGGACCGATACATGACCCTCCCCCACGCCTTCACGGTGGACATGGGATACCATTTGACGTTGGAAGGCCTCAGGCAGACGGTGACGGTGACCAATGATTCCGGTCTTGACATGCCCTTTGGCCTGGGCTTCCACACGGCCTTCCGCCTGCCCTTTACTCCGGAGGGAGAGGCGGGGAAAGTGACGATGCGCCTTGACACCGCCGCGGAGTATCCCAGGGATCAAAAAACATATCTGCCCGACGGCACCGTCCTCACGGACTATCCGGACAGGGAAGCCCTTGCCCGGGGCACCTTCGTCCCGGCGGCGCGGCCGGTGAGCCGCCTGTTTAAAATGGGGGACGATAAAACGATGACCCTGACGGATCCGGGGACCGGAGTCAGGGTCACATATACCGCCGAGCGCGGCTACAGGTACTGGATGGTGTTCTCCCCCTCCCCGGACTTTGTCTGCGCCGAGCCCCAGTCCTGGCTGACGAACTGCCCCAACGGCCCCTTTCCCCGGGAGGAGACGGGATTCGATTTCATCGTCCCCGGCGGCAGCCGGGTCTGTGAGACGCTGATGAGCATCGAAAGGATCTGATGTCAGGCCGCGCCGTC
>CADCQZ010000388.1 GCA_902803675.1 uncultured Eubacteriales bacterium | reverse complement strand
GACCGGCCAGAAACAAAGCATTATTTGCGCTTGTATATTTATATAAATGGTGCTATGCTCCCATCAGGAAATGAAAGGAGCATACACCATGCTGACCCGTTATCAGACAGAGTTCGATCTCTATATCCGGCTCGAGCTTTCAGGAGCGCTCACATGTCCTCCGGGCTGGCTGGGCGAGAAACACCGCCACGCTTTCCGGGAGATCCTCTATGCGGTGAGCGGGGACTGCGACATCAGCATCGGGGATGAAACGCGGCATCTTATGCCGGGCCAGGCCCTGATCGTGCCTCCGATGGAAGAACACCGTCTCTCGGCAGGCCCTCTCGGCACGGTGATCACATATGTGGGCTTCCGCTGTGAAACGGAGCGCGGGCTTTCCCGGGACAGCGTACCGGATGACCGTCTGCCGCCGGATAGCATGCCCGAAAACGGAGACCTGGCTGAGATCATGCGCGAAATGGCGCGGTCCACGGACTTCAGGCCCTACTCAGACCGTCGGATCCGCGCGCTCGTGCCCGTGGCGGCGTACCTCAGAGGCCCGGACAGCGGCCGGGATGACGGGGCGGACAGCCAGAAAAGCATCCTGTGCCGCAAGACCGTCAAATACATCCGTTCCAACCCGCACCGCTTCGTCACCGTGGGAGAGATCGCGGCCAGCCTGTATGTGACGCCCCATTATCTGGGGCTGGTCTTCTCCTCCACCATGGGGCAGACCATCCTGAAGTATCAGCAGTCAGTCAAAATGGAACGGGCAGCCGCCCTCATCCGCGGCGGCATGGCCCTCAGTGAGGTATCGGGCCGGCTGGGTTATTCCTCGCCCCAGTATTTCAGCAAATGTTTCAAGGCATACTACGGATTTCCGCCGGTCCGGATGAGATCGGGAGCGGACTTACGCTGACCGGCCGAACGTTCCCCGGGGGGGGCTGCCCGCGGCGGAGTGGGACTGTTTGTATAAGTTGTTCGTACGATATGGCCATTTTACGATCAGATCTTTCATGCTATACTTTTCCAAAAGGAGGAGATGAATATGAGCAGACTGAAGATTTGCCTGATCGGCTGCGGGCGGATCGCCCTGAGCCATCTGAACGCCGCGAAGCAGTCCGGCCTCGTGGAGGTCGCCGCCCTGGTGGACGTTTCCCCGGACCGCGCGGCCGATTACGCGGCCCGGTACGGGATCACGCATGTTTACGCGACCCCGGAGGAAGCGGCCGCCGGCTGTGATCCGGACGCGTTCGACATCTGCCTGCCCAACGATCTGCACAAGGACATGGCGATCCGCTGCGTGCGCCTCAAAAAGCACGTCCTCCTGGAAAAACCGATGGCCAACAGCGTATCGGACTGCGCGGAAATGATCCGGGAAGCGGACGCCGCCGGCGTCACGCTCATGATCGGCCAGAGCCGCCGCTACTACCCCGCCGTGATGAAGTCCAAAGAACTGGCCGGCCGGGTGTACTCCGTATCCGCGGAACTCTACGGATACCTGGCCGCACCCCCGACCCCCTGGTGGAAGAGCGCACAAAAGACCGGCGGGCTGATGATCCCCCTGTGGGGCAACCATATCTTCGATTATATCCTGTGGATGTTCGGCGAGATGCCGCGGACCGTCTACTGCGAGACCCAGCATCTCAACCCCGTCTGGGAGGGCGAGGATGAGGTGATGGCGGTGCTCGGCTTCTCCGACGACCGCTACGCCAGCGTCCGCATGTCATGGAACACCCGCCTGGACGGCGGCTCCTGGAACGGCGAGGGGAAGATCCTGTCCTCCAAGGACATCCATTATCAGCGCCTGATCCTGGCCGAAAACGGGACCCTCAGCCTGAACGATGAGACTCGGCTCACCCACAACGGGACCGTAGCGGTGGACGACCGCGATGAGATCAGCAATTTCACCCGCCAGTATGACGAGTTCGCCGCCGCCGTGAAGGAGGGCAGGCCGCCGCTGACGGACGGTGCCGTGGGCATGCAAAACGTCCGGATCCAGGAAGCCTGCCTGAGATCCGCGGCCGCGCACAGGATCCTTGTCAGGGGAGAGGACGGGAATTATGTTTAAGATCACCCTCTCCGGGCAGATGTTCGACTCGCTCTCTGTATGGGAGCATCTTGCCGCCGCCGCGGATCTCGGGTATGACGGCATCGAGCTGAGGTCCACTCACATCGGTCCCGCCTCTTCACAGGAAAAGAAAGACGCGGTGAAGGCTTATCTGAAACGCCGGGACCTGAAAGTGACCTGCCTGAGCTGTTTCGTGGGAGACTTTGGCCTCCTGGATGACGAAGAGTGCGAAAATACCCTTGAGACCTTCAAAAAATGGCTGGACATCGCGGTCGAATTCGACGCGCCCCTCATCAGGATGTGGCCGGCGTGGGTGGAATCCGCCGCCGCGTCCCAAAGCGTTTACGAGCGGGCCGCCGAGTGGATGGCCAGGTGCGCCGACCTGGCCCGGGAGAAGGGCAGAGGCATCGCCATGGAGATGCATCACGGCACGATCCTGGACACGGCGGAGTCCTCCCTGAAACTGCTGGATATGATCGGCCGGGACAACGTGGGCCTGATCGTGGACCCGGTGAACCTGTACCAGGTACCCACCGGGGACATCCCCGGCTGCATCAGAAAACTGGCGGGCCGTATATTCGACGTGCACATCAAGGACATCATCAAACTGTCCTCCCCCGCGCACAGGGGCTGTTTCCGGTATGACTTCTACGCGGAACACATCGGCCGCTTCACCCGGGTGGTGCCGCCCGTCCGCCCGAGGAACGACTATTACGCTCACCGGCGCATCGGCATGGGCGGCGTGGACTGGCCCGCCATCATCGACGCTCTGGAGGAGATGGGCTACGACGGATGTCTGGCGGTGGAGAGCGTGTCGGAAGAGGACGCCTACATGCCCGCCGGACGCGAACTGGCGGCGGCCTGCATGCGGGACGTGCGCTCCCTCATCAAAAAACAGCCTTCCCTCCCCCACTGGCACTGTGTATCCCCCGAGGAACCCGGGCTGCATGAGGTGATCGCGCCGGGGAAGACGCCCAATCAGGCGGCCCATATCCTGCGGCTGAACCTGCGGCCCGGGGAAGGATTCCTCCTCTGTTCCGGCGAACTGGAGATGAACTGCGTCCTGATCCGGGGAAGCTGCCTGGCCGAGGGCTGCGGCATCCGGGAAGACATGGAACGGTTCGACAGTTTTTATATCCCGGGCCAATGTCAGATCAGCCTGACAGCGGGCCCGGACGGCGCCGTGTTCTATATCGGCGCGGGCAGGTGTGAGGGCATCGGAAAGCCCTTTTTCCGGCGCTTCGATCCAACGCTGCCCATCGGGGAGATCCATCAGATCCACGGAGAGGGCAGCGGACGCAGGGAAGTGTTTTTCACCCTGGACGAAAAGATCCCCGCCTCACGGCTGATCTGCGGGCTGACATGGGGAGCGGACGGCATGTGGACCTCCTGGCCGCCGCACCAGCACGAGAAGGAACTGGAAGAAGTCTACTGCTACTTCGACATGCCCGAGCCAATGGCGGGATTCCACATCTCCTATGGGACGGACGGGACCTTTTCGGATCCCCGGATCAGTGTCGTATCCTCCGGACACATGGTATTGGCCGCCGACGGGTATCATCCCACAGTGGCCGTCCCCGGCACAAAAAACACCTACCTCTGGGTGCTCGTCGCCCATTCCCCCGCCACCCGGGGATACCATTACGCGAAGACGGACCCGTATTTTGCCTGAGGCTCCCCCGGGAGCGGAAAAACGCATGACGTTCTGGACGGAGGGTCAAGCCATGTATCTGAGACCGGATCCGGCATGGAAATTCGGCTGCGGCCGCTACATCCAGAGGCCGGACGCTTTCATGGACCTGAAGAAAGAGATCGGCAGGATCGGCTCAAAAGCGCTGATCCTGAGCGGCCGGAAGGCGTGGCAGGCGGTGCTGGACATTTATGACGCCCCTCTTGAGGGGATCGACTGTTGCCACCGGATCCATACGCAGCCCTGCAGTGAGGAGGCGGCACGGCGGTACGCCCGGGACCTGCGGCAGGAAGGGGCGGACGTGATCGTGGGGATCGGCGGCGGAAGGATCATGGACCTGGCGAAACTGACGGGGGAATTCGCCGGCTGCCCGGTCATCAACGTTCCCACCATCTGCGCCACCTGTGCCGCCTACACCCCGCTTTCCGTGCTCTACACGCCCGAGGGACGGGCGCTGGGGTCCTGGTTTTTCGAAAACGAGATCGCCTGCCTGATCGCCGACACCCGGATCATGGCGCGCCAGCCCGCCCGGTACGCCTTTGCCGGCATCGCCGACAGTATGGCGAAAATGATCGAGCTGGATCACAACATGGGCGATGCCCCGGCGGGCGCCGACATGGTTTTTGCCCGTTATAACGCGGAATATCTCTACAGACGGCTTTCCGCCATCGCGCCGGGCATGCCCGCCGAGCTTGCAAACGGCATCCCCTCCCCCCTGATCGACGAGATGGTCTACCTCACCGTCGCCGCCACAGGCATGGTCAGCGGATGCGCCCGGGGCCGGGGGCAGTCGGCCCTGGCCCATGGGCTGTACGAAGCGGCCAGGACCCTGTTCACCCGGGAAGCGGCGGGATACCTCCACGGCGAGATCGTGGGCGTGGGCCTGCGGCTTCAGCTCGAATACGACGGCAGGGATCTGAAGGATCTGGACCGGATCCTGGCCTCTCTCGGGCTGCCGATGCATCTGAGGGATATTTCGATCCCGGAGGACGGCGCAGTCTATGACGCCATCGCCGAAGACCTTGAAAAGAGAGACCTGCTCAACCGCGAAGGAGACAGCGTCCAAAGAGCCGCGCAGGCCCTCAGGCGCATCGGGTGAGCCGGCGGACGCGGGCCCTTCAGGCATCAAGGAAGATCCTGGTACAGAAGAAAAAACGCTTGTACCATCGGGCATCATCGTGTATAATATTGACAAATCAGCAGCATCACATTTTTATTCGGAGAAAACCACATGGCTTCACACTATCTGAAGGCATCTCTGGGCTCGATCGAACCTTCCGCCTGTCCCTGCGGCCTGAGCCGCCGGGCATTTATGGACGCGGAAGGAAAACCGGCGTCAGTGCATCTGCTGGACGTCAAAAACGATACGGAGCCCCACTACCATAAGATCACCCTGGAGTGCTATACCATCCTGGAAGGCGAAGGGGCTCTTGAGCTGGACGGCGAGACGGTGCCGGTCAAGCCCATGGACACCGTGATGATCTATCCGGGCTGTGTGCACCGCCCGGTGGGAAAAATGAGGATCCTCAACGTGGCCGTCCCCTGTTTCGACCCGGCGGACGAGTATCTCGCCGATACGGACCGTTCATGAACCGCGGCAAGCGGTTAATATATCATGAAAGGAGACTCACACCATGAAAAAACTTCTCTGTATCCTCCTGGCGGCCTGCATGACGCTGACGATGATCTCCATCGCGGCGGCCGATGAAGCCAAGACCATCAAGATCGGCACCATCCAGGCGCTGTCCGGCAGCTCCTCCGTCATGGGCAACATGATCGAGGGCGGCGTCGACTGGGCTGTGGAACTGGCCAACCGTGAGGGGGGCATCACCATCGACGGTGAAAAATACCTGGTCGAACTGGTGAAGAAGGATTCCAAGTCCGACGTGGATACCTCCATCATGGCCTATAAGGAGCTGGCCTCCATGGGCTGCGTGGCCGTCGTCGGCCCCCATCAGGCGAACATCGAAATCGCGCTGGCGCCCGTGGCCGAAGAGATCGGCACCCCGATCTTCATGATGGGCATGGACAGCCGCTGCACCCGCAGGGGCGAGATCGGCGCTCTGACCGATCCCTGGACCTACATGTTCCTGAGCCAGCCCTCCTGCGACCTGCAGGGCGCTATCCAGGCCAAGTGGTGCCTGGAGCAGGGCTACAAGAACGTGGCCGTGCTCTACCGCGCTGACAACTCCTACAGCTACTCCCT
>CADCQZ010000387.1 GCA_902803675.1 uncultured Eubacteriales bacterium | reverse complement strand
GTGGGCTACACCGGCTCCGCCGGCGACCAGGGCGACCTGGACTTCAGCTTCATCGTGGCGCACACCCAGCCTGAAAAGGGCCTGAACGGCAAGGGCGGCGCGGCCGTGGTGGAAGCCACCCAGCTGGTGATCCTGGAAGGCGCTTCCGCGGAAGCCAAGCAGGGCGCCTTTGAGTTCCTCAACTTCATGACCAATACCGAGCACACCGCCCAGTGGAGCCTGAAGTCCGGCTACATCGCCGTGCGCCTCAGCGCTCAGGAAGCGCCGGATTACGCCGCCTACGCCGCGGAAAATCCCCAGATCCTGATCCCCCTGAAGCAGGCGGCCGAGATCGGCGCGGCCTACGTGCTCGATCCCACCGGCAATGAGATCTACGCGGCGCTGGACGATGCCTGCGACCTGGTGGAGATCGAGCTGGTGGACGCCCAGGAAGCCCTGGACGAGGCGGCCGAGATCGCCCAGAAAGCGCTGGACAAGTACTGGAAGAGCGTGGACGGCAACTGAAAAGCACCTTGACGGGCTGAAGATCCCGTGTACCCGGGGGGCCGCTTCAAGCGGCCCCCTTTTTCGCGCAAAGGAAAAGGGCCGCGCGCGGCGGCCCTCAGATACGAAAGGGGTCCGGAACCGGTCAGGTCATTTCTTCCGCGATATGCCTGGCCACATGGATGCCGCTGGCGGAGGCGTGGGACAGGGAATGGGTCACGCCGCTGCAGTCCCCGATCACGAACAGGTTTTTGTGAACAGTCTCCAGATCCTTGTTCAGAGCGACCTGCATATTGTAGAACTTGACCTCCACGCCGTAGAGCAGGGTGTCGTCAGTGGCCGTGCCGGGGGCGATGCGGTCCAGGGCGTGGATCATCTCGATGACGCTGTCCAGGATGCGCTTGGGCATGACCAGGCTCAGGTCCCCGGGCGTGGCCGCCAGGGTGGGCGTCACGAAGGACTTGTCGATGCGGGCCTGGGTGCTGCGCTGGCCTCTGATGAGGTCGCCGAAGCGCTGGATCATCACGCCGCTGCCCAGCATGTTGGACAGGCGGGCGATGCTCTCACCGTAGCCGTTGCTGTCCTTGAAGGGCTCGGTGAAATGCTTGGACACCAGCAGGGCGAAATTGGTGTTTTCCGTTTTGAGGGAGGGATCCTCGTAGCTGTGGCCGTTCACGGTCACGATGCCGTTGGTGTTCTCCGTCACCACCGCGCCCCGGGGATTCATGCAGAAGGTCCTGACCAGGTCCTGGTACTTCTCGGTCTTATACACGATCTTGCTCTCGTACACCCGGTCGGTGATATGGGCGAATACGTCCGCCGGCAGCTCCACACGCACGCCGATGTCCACCCGGTTGGATTCGGTGGGGATGCCCAGGTCCGCGCACACGCCCTCCATCCATTTGCTGCCGGAGCGGCCCACGGAGGCCACGCACCAGCGGCCCTGCCAGATCTCCCCCGCCGCCTCCACCTCGTAGCCTTCATCCGTCCTGCGCACTTTGCTCACGGGGGAGCGGAAATAGAAATCCGCCCGGTCCTTCAATTCATCAAAGAGGCGGCCCAGCACGGCGTAATTGATATCCGTGCCCAGGTGCCTGACGGAGGCGTCCAGCAGGTGCAGGTTGTTCTGAAGGCACAGGGTCTTCAGGTTGGCGTCGGCGGTGGAATAGAGCTTCGTCCCGTCCCCGCCGTGGCTCACGTTGATATGATCCACGTACTCCATCAGTTCCAGTGCCCGGGCTTTGCCGATGTACTGGTGGAGCGTGCCGCCGAAGGCGTTGGTGATGTTGTACTTGCCGTCGGAAAACGCGCCGGCGCCCCCGAAACCGTTCATGATCGCGCACACCGGGCAGTGCACGCAGTTTTTGATCTTCACGCCGTCGATGGGGCACTTCCGCTTTTCCAGGGGCTGGCCCGCGTCGAACACGGCCACCCGGATGCCCGGCACCAGCCGGGTCAGCTCGTAAGCCGTAAAGATCCCGCCGGGGCCCGCCCCGATGATGAGCACGTCGTATCGTTTCATTTAAGTGTTCCTCCAGCTCAACGAAGTTTCCGGTCATAAATACGCTCCGTCAGGGAGCGTTCCGGATGCCCGGATACATATCCGGCCGGACCCGCAAATATTATCATACCATATATTGCCGCCCGAGGCTACGAATTCTTTTTCATCCCGATTTTTTTCGCGCGCCCCGTCTCCAAAGCTGTATCCTCTGACGGCAGGTCGTGGTATAATAGCTCATCAGAAAATTCAAAGGAGGCTGTTCCATCATGAAAAAACTGACCGCGCTGATCCTTACCGCCCTGATGCTGACGGGGCTTTGCACCGCCGCCCTCGCCGTGAACGAGGATGTGGAAGGCGATGTGGTCATCTACACGTCCATGTACCAGGAGATCTTCGACAGGATGAACGAAGAGCTCAAAAAAGAATTCCCCAACCTGAACGTGACCTTCTTCTACGCCGGCACCGGCAGCCTGCAGACCAAGATCGCCGGCGAGATGGGCCCCGACCGCACCGGTGTGCTGGGCTGCGACATGCTGCTGGTGGCGGAACCGGCCTACTCCCTGGAGCTCAAGGATTACGGATACCTGGAGCAGATAGATGTGGAAGGCGCCGAGGGCCTTTTCCGCTTCGACTATGATCCCGAAGGCTACTGGTACCCCGTGAGGGTGTGCAACATGGTGCTGGCCTACAATCCGGAGAAGTACAGCGCCGAGGAGCTGCCCAAGACCTTTAAGGATTTCGCCTATGACGAGAGCCTCAAGGGCCAGATCTCCATGAGCAATCCCCTCAGCTCCGGCACGGCCATGGCCGCTGTCACGGCCCTGTCGGACAAGTACGGCTACGAGTATTTCGACGCTCTGGGCAAAAACGGCGTGATGATCGAGTCCGGCTCCACGGCCCTGGCCAAGCTCCAGACCGGTGAGTGCAAGGTGATCATGATCCTGGAGGAGTCCGTGCTCAAGGTGCGCAAAGAAGAAAACTCCCCCATCGCCTGCATCTATCCCGAGGACGGCGTGATCCTGATCCCCAGCACCGCCATGACGATCAAGGAAGATAAGAGCGCCCACGCCAACATCGAGGCCTGTGAAGCCATCACGCAGTGGCTGCTCACCGAAGAAGGCCAGCGCTGCATCATCAACGGCTACATGCACGGCGTGATCAAAGGCATGACGGAATATCCCTACGACTCCCTGGACACGGACACCATGGTGGCCAACGACATGGGCGTCGACTGGGAGCGCTGCTACCATGAGCGGGACGCGATCCGCCTGAAGTTCCAGGAAGCGGTCACCCTGCCCTGAGGGAAAAGTAAATGACACATGACGGCAGAAACGTGAAACGCGGCAAAACGATCATACTGATCATCCTGGCCTGCCTGATGGCCGTATCCGTCATGCTGACCGCGGCGGGGATCCATGGACTGGATGCCGCCCGGCGCTCCGGATACGTGTCCGGCAGCGCCTGGGCCGACGCGCTCACCCTGAAGGCCGGGGCGGATGAACTGTACCGCAGGATCATCCGCCCGGCCCTTGAGCGCGCCCCGGAACAGGTCGCCGCCGGCAGCGCCGAAACGGCGCGCCGCCTGCTCAAAGAAGCCCCGGCCGCGCCTGACCCGGACGGCTGTACGGATGAGCAGGTGTGGAAAATGCTGTCCATGACCTATTCCGTCACACGCAAAAAGCTGTCCACTTCCCAGAGGAAGTCCCTGGCCGCGGTGGAGGACATGGACGGGGCGCGGGACCGAATGCTCGCCCTGCTGGCCTCCGGCGGCAGCCCGGCCGACGACAGCGCGCTGAGCTCCATCGCCGCCCTGGAAGGAGCGGACGCCGCCCAGATCACACAGGTGTTCCTGGCCAGCGGCAGCGAGAGCTTTTCGGTGCTGGACAAGGATGCCGCCCTGGCCCTTTCCCGCTCCGCCGGGGATGAGAAAAAGGCGGCGGACCTGATATATGAGGCCGGGACGGGGCGCATTTCCCCCGTGAGCGCTTTCGTGTACGGGCACGCCAGGAGCGTGATCCTCTCCGGCGTCATTCTGGCGGTGGATGTCCTGCTGATGTACTTCCTGCTCCGGGCGGACCGCAGCTGGAAGATGGACATCAAATGGTTCCTGATCCTGGCGATCGTGGACTTCCTGCTCCTGTTCCAGATGCTGCCCCTCATCTATCTGCTCATCCGGGCCTTCTTCCCCGGAGGCGGCTTCTCCCTGGAGATCTTCCGCCGGCTGTACACCTACAAAATGAACTGGCAGGCCCTGACCAACACCCTGATCGCCTCGGGGAGCACGATGGTGCTCGGCACCCTGATCGCTTTCCCCCTGGCCTGGCTGGTGGGGCGCACGAATCTCTACGGCCGGAAGTTTTTCCGGTCCCTGTTCGTGATGACCTACATGGTGCCGCCCTACGTGGGGGCCATGGCCTGGCTGAGGCTGCTCAACAAGAACGTGGGCACCATCAACCTGATCCTGCGCGGCCTGTTCCACCTGAGCGCCGCGGAAGGGCCGCTGAACATCTACTCCCTGGGCGGCCTGATCTGGGTGCTGACCACCTTCTATTTCCCCTACGCCTTCATCACCATCTCCCGCGCCATGGAAAAGATGGATCCCTCCCTGGAGGAGGCTTCCCGGGCTTCCGGCGCCAATCCCCTGGTGACCGTGTGGCGGGTGACGCTGCCCATGATGACGCCCTCACTGATCGCCGGGGCGCTGCTGGTGTTCATCTGCGCCGCCAGCTGCTACGGGATCCCGTCCATCATCGGCGCTCCGGGGAACGTGCAC
>CADCQZ010000386.1 GCA_902803675.1 uncultured Eubacteriales bacterium | reverse complement strand
TTCACGTCCTCCGCGTCGAAGGACCCGCTGGGCTGGTCCACGTATTTTTTCAGGCTCGCGATCGGATCGTTCAGCATGGCGTCCTCCTCCTTGTACGATCGCCCGGGGCCGTTAGAGCACCTTGTTCAAAAAGTCCTGGGTACGCTTCTGCTGGGGATGATCGAAGATCTGCTCCGGCGGGCCCGCTTCCACGATCTGCCCGTCGTCGATGAAGAGCACATAGTCCGCCACCTGGCGGGCGAAACGCATCTCATGGGTCACCACCATCATGGTCATGCCGTCGGCCGCCAGGGCCTTCATCACGTCCAGCACCTCGCCCACCATCTCGGGATCCAGGGCGGAGGTGGGCTCGTCGAACAGCATCATCACCGGGTTCATGGCCAGAGCCCGCACGATGGCCACCCTCTGCTTCTGCCCGCCGGACAGCCGGTTGGGGTACTCGTCCCACTTGTCATACAATCCCACGCGCTTTAAAAGCTCCGCGGCCTTTTCCTCGGCCTGCTGTTTGCTCAGGCCCTTGACCTTCTGCGGGGACACGGTGATATTGTCCTTCACCTTCAGGTGGGGAAACAGGTTGAACTGCTGGAACACCATGCCCATCTGCTCCCTGAGCTCCCTCAGTTCCTTCCTGCTCACCTTGGTGAGGTCCTTCCCCTGGAAGATCACCTCGCCCTTCGTGGGCTTTTCCAGCAGGTTGACGGACCGCAGCAGCGTGGATTTGCCGCTGCCGGAGGGGCCGATGAGCACCAGCACGTCGCTCTTGTGCACATTCAGGTCGATGCCCTTGAGCACTTCCAGCTTGCCGAAATCCTTGTACAGGCCCCGCACCTTCATCAGGATCTCGCTCCGGGACCCGGAATCCACGATATTGGGATGGGCCTCGTTATACGACGCTGACGTCACTGCGCCTCATCCTCCTTTCAAGCAGGCCGAGAAGCTTGCTCATGGTATAGGTCAGGGTAAAGTAGATCAGCGCCGCCACGATCAGGGTCTCAAGGTACCGGTAGTTCACCGAGGCCAGCTTGTTGGCCTGATAGGTGAGCTCGTACACGCCCACGGCATAGAGCACGGAGCTCTCCTTGATGATGGCGATGAACTCATTGCCCATGGCCGGCAGCGTCACCTTGATGGCCTGGGGCAGGATGATGTAGCGCATCTTCTGGTAGCCGCTCATGCCCAGGGAATCCGCCGCTTCCTCCTGGCCCTTCTCCACCGACTGCAGGCCGGACCTGATCAGCTCCGCCATATAGGCGCCGGAGTTGATCACCAGGGCGATGACGCACAGGGTCATCCGGGGCAGGCGCAGCCCCAGCTGGGGCAGGCCGTACACGATCAGAAGCACCTGCACCAGCAGAGGGGTGCCGCGGATGAAGGCCACGTAGGCGTTCATCAGCCACCTCAGGGGCGTCAAACGGGTGTAGCGGAAGATGGCCACCACCAGCCCCAGGATAGATCCCAAGAGCACGGTATAGACCGCCAGCTGCACCGTGGTGCCCACGCCCTCCATGAACACCGGGAACTTCGTGGTGAATATCTCCCAGATCTTCTCTAAGCTGAGCAATGTCTCGCCCCCTGTCTGTTACAAAGAAGGCGCGGGGGCGGATGACCCCCGCGCCTTGGATCGCTCACCGGAGGAAAATGTCATTCCGCCTTGAGCAGGTTCGCGCTCTTCTCGATGGCGTCGGCCATCCAGGCGTCCCAGGTGCCGTCCGCCTTCACCTGAGCGATGTAGGCGTTGATCTTCTCCAGCAGGGCCGCGTTGTCGCCCTTCTGCACGGCCACGCCGGCGCCGCCCACGGTGTCATAGTTCACGGGGATCTCGCTGATCACGAAGGCGTCCGGATACACCACCATGTACTGCTGGGCCACCAGGTCCGCGATCAGCCAGCCGTCGATGTTCTTGTTGTACAGTTCCAGCGCCAGCACGGGCGGGGCTTCCAGGATCAGGGGCTCGGACTCGGAGAACTGCTCCTCCAGGATGGTCTGCTGCAGGGCGCCCAGCTGCGCGCCGACTTTCTTGCCCTTCATGTCTTCCACGGTCTTGAGCTTGTCCGCGTCCTCGGCCCGGATCAGCATGATCTGCGCGCCGGTGAAGTACGGATCGGAGAAGTCCACCACTTCCAGGCGCTCCGGCTTGATGGCCAGGCCCGAGATGATGGCGTCCAGCTCACCGAAGCTCAGGGCGGTGATCAGCCCGGCGAAGGCCTGATCCTTCAGCTCCAGCTCCACGCCCAGCATGTCGGCGATGCCCTTGGCCAGGGACATATCGAAGCCCGCCAGCTCTTCCGCGCCCGTCTCGGGATTGGTCCAGTAGAACTCGTAGGGCGGGAACGCCACGTTGGCGCCCACGGTGAATACGCCCTTCTCCTGGATCTCGCTCAGCTTATCGGCGGATGCGGCGCACGCCATGCTCATCAGCATCATGACCGCTACGGCCCACACTAAGATCTTCTTCATTTTCGTTTCCTCCTTCAGTCTTCCTTCGTATCGCGGGAACAGCTATCATTATACACGCATAATTATACCTGTCAATGTATTTTTATGCATTTTTGAGGCATATATATCCATTATTCTGTATTTTTATGGTATTTGGATGCATATCAGGGCATAAATCGAGGGCTCCGGGCCGCTTCTTCGCGTCCCGGAGCCCCGGTCATGAGTCTTTATTCATCCCGTCCGTCAGGCCCTCAGATCTCGATCTTCGCGCCCATGAGCTTCACGAATTCTTTCACGATGGCGGTGTCGCCCGGCCAGGCGGGGGCGGTCACCAGGTTGCGGTCCACCACGGCCTCATTCGCGGGGACGGGCACGAAGGTGCCTCCGGCCAGGGTCACGTCCGGGCCCACGGCCGGATAGGCGGTGGCGCGGTAGCCTTCCAGCACACCGGCGGCGGCCAGCACCTGCGGCCCGTGACAGATCGCGGCCACGGGCTTGCCCGCCGCGAAGAATTCCCGCACGATCTCAAGCACCCTGGCGTTCAGGCGGATGTACTCCGGGGCCCGGCCGCCGGTGATGAACAGGCCGCAGTAATCCTCCGTTTTCACCTTGTCAAAGTCCGCCGTCAGGGCGAAATTGTGGCCCCGAAGCTCCGTGTAGGTCTGCTCGCCCAGGAAATCGTGGACAGCCGTCGCCACCGTTTCCCCGGCCTTCTTGTCCGGGCACACCGCGTCCACCTGATAGCCCAGCACGCCCAGGGCCTGGAAGGGCACCATGGTCTCGTAATCCTCGGTGAAATCGCCGCACAGCAAAAGCACTTTCTTCGCCATAACAGGATACCTCCTTACAAAATATGTTAAGTTGACCGATATCCGTATTATAGCAGGGCTCCCGCCCGGGCGCAAGTGGGCTTCACGGGATAAACAGGATCAAAGAGGACCTCATCCGTTGCCTGTTATCTCCCGCTCCGCGATCCCGACGAGCTCCTCAAAACGGGAGATCACATAGTCGGCGTACCGGTGGATCTGCGCTCGCTCCGGATCCGCCCGCCGCAAAATGGCCTCGGTGCACACCGTTATCAGGCCCACATCCTTCGCACCGCGCAGCTCATCACTGCCCCCGTCCCCCACGAACAGGGCCTCCTGAGGCAGGACCCCCAGGTGCTCAAGGCTCAGGCGGTAGATCGCCGGATCCGGCTTCACCAGCCCCACGTCGCAGGACCAGATGCTGTCATAAAAATACGGACGGACCGGGGACTCCTCCCAGTGCAGCCGGTCCCCCACGTCCGCGTTGGAAACGAGGCCGATCTTCAGGCCCATGCCCTTCAGCTTCCGCACCGTGTCCACGATCTCAGGCGCCATCAGGGTGAGCATCTTCCTGAACCGCTCCTCCCGGACGCGGGTCAGCGCCTGCCGCGTCGCCTCGTCCACCGGGATCGACAGGTTTTCGCAGGCCCTGTCGATGATGCCCCGGAGCGATGTGATGTTGCCCAGGCCCCGGTCCCGGCACAGTCCGTCCTCCCACATGGCGGCGGACCATTTTTCGTGGGGGATGCCCATCAGGTCGCTCTCCTCTTTTTCAGGCGCGACCCCCGGATCCGCCAGGGTGGAAAACATATCGAAACACACGGCTTTGAGCATCGTACGCCTCCGGGAATGTTTTTTATCAGGATAACCGCCCGGAGACGGAATGTCAACCCGGAGCATGGCGCCCGAGGCGCAATGAAGCCGCCCGGGCGCTGACAGCGCAATGAAGTCGCCCAAGCCCGGTCAATAAAGCCCGGGCCTGAGCTAATGAAGACGCCTGACGGCTGATGAAGAAATTCCATATGGTCATTCATTGACCTCATCCGTCAGGCTTGCGCCTGACACCTTCCCCAAGGGGGAAGGCCTCAACGGATCGACGTTGCAGCGTCACATGCTGCTTTGCACATCTGTTTATGCGTAAGGGTGCCACGGCCTTCCCCTCTGGGAAAGGTGGCCGCGGTTTAGCGGCCGGATGAGGTATTTGTTTCAGGCCGCAGGCAATGAGCGGCATGCCGGGTCGAGCCCCACCGAGGGCGGCCCGCCCCACCCCGTTGTCATCCCGAGCGAGTACAGCCGCGAGGGATCTGTTCTGATGCAGACAGGAACACGCCGGAAGGGATGCGGCACCGATGGGAAGGACACCGCACTCTCGCTTTCCCCCGGCGCATGGAATCATGCTTCAGAACAGATACTTCGTCATCCGTATGGACTCAGTATGACACCCGGGGGGTAACGAGCCGGGTAAGTAGAATAGTATCGTTACGGGGCGTTTGACCTCATCCGTCCTTCCTTCTGATCATTCCAAATTCCGCAAGGAATTTGTACCGCGACACGCCGTCAGGCGTATTTCACTTCGCCCGCGAATTTTCACTGCGAAGCAATTTCACGCGCGCAGCGCATTTCACTGCCGATCAGAGGGGCTACCCGCCCCACCCCGTTGTCATCCCGAGCGAGTACAGCCGCGAGGGATCTGTTCTGATGCAGACAGGAACACACCGGAAGGGACGCACAAACAAGGAAAGAGATACGGACACCGAAAGTCTGCCTTCCCCATCGCATTGGATCATGCTTCAGAACAGCTGCTTCAGGACCGAATGCCTTCAGCATGACACCCGGGGGGGATGTAACGAGCCATGACAGGTACGGTCGCCGCGGCATGTCATCCCGATCATAAAACCGCCTCCTGATCGTGCCGTTGCGGTCATCGCCGTTTTCTGGTATATTGCAGATGACATTTCACAAGGAGGTCCCGCCATGGCCGGATACCTGGACCTGATCGACGATAAATTCCCCGTGCGCTGCAGCGAAAAGCAGAAGGAAGCTTTTCGGGAGTGGGCCCTTGAGGAGGCCGAACGCAACGGGATCAAAAACGCCGCGGAGGAAGTGAACAGCGGGCACAGCCAGCTGGTCTTCGGGGATCTTTCCACGGCGCGGGTGATCTTTTCCGCCCATTACGACACGCCCCGGCGCGCCCTGTTCCCGAACCTGATGCTGGTGACCGATCCCGTAATGTACTGGGCCTACAATATCGGCGTGGCTCTCATCATGCTGGCCGCGGCCCTGGGAGCGGTGTTCGCGGCAAAATCGCTGCTCCATCTGGACAGAAGCATCATGGCCCACCGGTTCGTGATGCTCTTTATCTACATGGCGGTGTATTTCGGCCTGTTTTACCTGATGCTCAAAGGCCCCGCCAACAGGCGAAACCGCAACGACAACACCAGCGGCACCGCGGCCGTCCTCACCCTGACGCGGAAGCTTAAAAGCATGGACGGCGTAGTCTGCGTGCTGTTCGATGACGAGGAGAAGGGCAAAAAAGGCAGCAAGGCCTTCGCCGCGGCGTATCCCGGGCTCCGGGAAGGCGCCCTCAACGTGAACCTCGACTGCGTGGGGAACGGGGACACCTTCGTGTTCTGCTCCACGAAGCGCGCTCAGGAGCACCCCCTGTTCCCGGCCCTCAGGGCCGCGGCGGAAAAGGCCGGCCTGCCTGAAATGTTCCTGCCCGCGGGCAAGGGGGAGATGAACAGCGACCACAAGAGCTTCCTCTTCGGCGTGGGGGTGTGCGCCTGCCGCCATAAGCCCATCGTCGGCTGGTTCACGGACCGGATCCACACATCCCGGGACACCGTCGCGGATCCGGAGAACGTGGAAAAGCTCACGGACGCCCTGGCGGTTTTCGCCGCCGATATCCAGTGACACCCATAAGGAGGACGAAAATGAACGATCGATCTGTCGCGGCCCTCGGGGCCCCGGACCTGTTCAAAGAGCGCTGGGCCCTGGTCACCGCCGGCACCATGGACGACCACAACGCCTGCACCATCGGCTGGGGCAGCCTGGGCACGCTCTGGGGCAGACGGACGGTCACCGTGTACGTCTATCCCTCGCGCCGCACGTTCGACTATCTGCGCGCCCGGGACACCTTCACCGTCAGTTTCTTTCCCCCCGCCTTTAAGAAAGCCCTGGGCGTCATGGGCACGCTGTCCGGGCGGGACGGGGACAAGGAAGCCGCCGCGGGGCTGACCCCCGTGCCCTTCGGGGAGTCCGTCACCTTCAGGGAAGCCGGGATCACGCTCCTGTGCCGGAAGCTCTACCAGCACGCCTTTTCCAAAGAAGACCTGGCCCCGGAGATCGCGGACTACTACAAAGCCTCCCCCAAAGTGTTCCCGCCGGACGGGAATGGGGAGTGGCGGGCCCACTGGGCATTCGTGGGCGAGGTCATGGAGATCCGGGAGGCATGATATGACGGACGAAACAGCCCGCACCGGTCACGCCCCGGTATCCGTGCCCTTCTGCACCTGCGCGGACACCGCCTGCCCCAACCATCCGGCCAACCACGGCATGGGGTGCACGCCCTGTATCCTGAAAAACCTGAAGGCGAAGGAGATCCCCTCCTGCTTTTTCCACGCGGCCGGCGGCGTGAAGCCCACGCCGGGCTGGCGTTTTGAGGATTTCGCCCGGCTGATCGATTCCCTGAACAAAAAATGACAACAAACGGAAACATATGGTTGGAAAGCGAACCAGGGAGAACAAAACAAGAATAAGAGAGAGGATATAAAACAGCAAGGTTATAAAAATACCGGAATTAACTGTAGCACAAGTCCGTGCGCGGCTGGTGGCGCATCCGTTTCGCCGCCAGCGCACGGCGCATACGAGAAACACAAAGCAACGCACCCATCAGTGAAGAGGGG
>CADCQZ010000385.1 GCA_902803675.1 uncultured Eubacteriales bacterium | reverse complement strand
CAGGGTGCCTTCTTCCACGTCGGTGTAGGCGGCGTTCTCCACACCGTCCGGGCTGCCCGCCACCACCTCGATGATGGGCAGGCCGAACTTCTTGGCGAAGTCCCAGTCCCTTTCGTCATGGGCCGGCACGGCCATGATGGCGCCGGTGCCGTAGGTGGTCAGTACATAGTCGGAGATCCACACGGGGATCGTGTTCCCGGTGACGGGATTGACTGCCTCGATGCCCTTAAGGGGCACGCCGGTCTTGTCCTTGTTCATCTCGGTGCGCTCAAAATCGCTCTTGCGGGCCGCCTCGGCCTGATAGGCTTTGACCTCGTCGATGTTGGTGATGTCCTTCTCCAGGCGCCTGATCAGCTCATGCTCGGGGGAGAGCACCATGTAGGTGGCGCCGAAGAGGGTGTCGGGCCGGGTGGTGTACACGCGGATCTTCTCATCGCGGCCCTTCAGGCTGAAGTCCACTTCCGCGCCCTCGCTGCGGCCGATCCAGTTCCTCTGCTGCACCTTGACCCGGTCGATGTAATCCACCTGATCCAGGCCGTCCAGAAGCTTCTGGGCGTAGGCGGTGATCCGGAGCATCCACTGGTTCTTCACCTTGTGGATCACGGGGCTGCCGCAGCGCTCGCACACGCCGTCCACGACCTCCTCGTTGGCCAGCACGCACTTGCAGCTGGTGCACCAGTTGATGGGCATCTCGGTCTTGTAGGCCAGGCCGCGCTTGAACATCTGCAGGAAGATCCACTGGGTCCATTTGTCGTACTCCGGATCGGTGGTGTTCACTTCCCGGTCATAGTCGAAGGAGAAGCCCAGGCGCTGGATCTGCTTGCGGAAATGCTCGATATTGTCGTGGGTGACCTTCGCGGGATGGATATGGTTCTTGATGGCGTAATTTTCCGTGGGCAGGCCGAAAGCGTCCCAGCCGATGCAGTGCAGCACGTTGTAGCCTTCCATGCGGCGCTTCCTGGCCACGATGTCCAGGGCGGTATAGGGCCTGGGATGGCCCACGTGGAGCCCCTGCCCGGAGGGATAGGGGAACTCGATCAGGCTGTAGAACTTGGGCTTGCTGCGGTCTTCACCGGCCTTGAAAGCCTTGTTGTCCAGCCAGTATTTCTGCCATTTGGTCTCGATTCGTTCCGGATCGTAGGGTGCTGACATAAGGAAGCCTCCTCACACGCTTGAACGCCCGCGGTCACGGGCGGATTAAAAAGGAGTATACCCTTTTATAACGTATTTTGTAAAGGAAAACCGTCAAAAAACCGCGAATTTGTACCGTGGATCATCTTTTATATAGGCAGGCGGGGATATTTGGTGTATGATAGGGACACCGAGGCGATGCCGACCGGACGATGTTTTTGAACACATCCCCGGACCGCCCCCGGCCGACAGTTCCCGGGGATGACTGTGAGGATAGGACCATGCTTAAAAAATGCCTGCTGGCCGTGATGCTTTTGTCCCTTTTTACGGTCTCCTGCGCCGCCGAGATCGTCAGATTCGGGCAGACCCGGTGCCTTCTTGAGCCCCCTGCCGGGGAGGATAGCGGCCGGCGCTACGCGCTCTTCGTGGGGTCGGGGGACTATTTCCAGGCCACCCGGAACTGCGAGGACCTTTCCGCTTCGGACGGCACTCTCCTCATTCCCGAGGGGGACGGCCGCTTCGAGCTGTGCTCCCGGGCCAGCGATCAGGTGATATCGGATATCCGGGACACGGTGCTGTCCTGGGCGCGGGAGGGGCATGAGGTCATCCTGATCGGATACTCCGCCGGCGGCTATCCCGCCACGGCCCTGGCCGTGTATCTCGCTCAGGAGGGGTTCACGGGAAAACTGTACCTGCTGGACGGCATCTACGGGGACTACCGGGGCATCACCTATAACGCCGATTACTACAGGACGAACCTGGACACCTGGGATGTGACCATGTGCGCTTCCTCTTCCACGTCCCACAATATCTCGGAGCGCTCCAGGAAAGTGTGTGAGGATCTTATGGAAGACAGCTTCGCGGACTGCCGGCAGTACGACGGCACCCATGAGGATATGAAAGCTCTCTACCTGATGATCCTTGCCGGTGAAAATCTCCCCGAGCCGGGGTCACTCGGCTCCGCAGCTGCCCAGTAAGAGCAGGAACTGGTACAGCCCCAGGTCCCACACCCTGAAATTGTGCCCGCCGGGCGTCTCGTGCCAGAAACAGTTGCCCTCGTTGAAACGGGGGCACTTTTCATTCAATTGCGCCGCCGCGGCGCGGGAGGAGGAGTAGGCGCTCTCGTCCCAGGTGCCGCACACGCAGTAGAAGCAGCGGAAATCGAGACCGGGGAAATCTTCCAGCGCCGCGGCGATCCTGTCCGCCGGCAGGGTGGTGCGGGGAGCGGAAAAGGCCCCGAAGGCGGAGAAAAGGTCCGCGCACTCGCACAGGCCGATGTTGATCACCTGCTTGGCGCCCATGGACAGCCCCGCCACGGCTCTGTGATCCCGGGAGGCGGACGGGTCTTCCGGGGCCTCATGCCCCCAGGTGGGATACCGCCCGTCGATGAAGGGGATGAGATCGTTCCTCAGTTCCCGGCCGAAATAGTCAAAGGCGGGGGAAGTCCCCGAGAATACATTGAAGTTTTTGCAGGACCGGCCGTTGGGCATCACGATGATGGTGCGTTTCGTCTGCCCGGAGGCGATCAGGCTGTCGGCGATCTTTTTTCCGTTGCTGCCGGCCTCGAAGCCCCATTCGGTCTCGTCGCCGCCCACCCCGTGCAGCAGGTACAGCACGTCAAAGGGCGCTCCCTCCGGATACCCGGCGGGCAGATAGACCAGGGCTTCCTTGGTGATGGGATCCCCGTTCCCCTGGTAATCCCTCGTCTCATAGGCGATCCTTTCCACCGTGCCCTCCGGCGCCCCGCTGCTGAGGACCTCCTCCGGGATCCTGTCCGCGAGCTCGGCCTGAGCCGGGCAGGCCGTGAGGCAGGACAGGAGGATCAGGGCGGCCAGGAAGCTCAAAGATCTTTTCATGTACATTCACCCTCCAATCGGGATCGGCGGCAAATCGGATATTGACAACCCTTGGTTCGATTGATAAAATGAACTTCACGCCGGTGTGATGGAATTGGCAGACGTGACGGACTCAAAATCCGTTGGACTAATCATCCGTGTCGGTTCGAGCCCGACCACCGGCACCATAGACGCCGCATGTTATGCGGCGTTTTTTTTCTTGGAGCTTCGGGGATGGGCTTCGGATACGGCGGCATTATAGCACAGCCGCCCGCCGGGGACCATCCCCTTTTCAAACAGGGCGCGTTGTGGTAAGCTGTATCTGTCGTGTTTTGCGTTTTGATCCCGCGCATCGGCGCGGCGGAGGGACAGATGATCGGCGATCCGGCGAGCGTATTTGATATGAACGGCATCCGGCAGGCTTTCGGCCGGGAGGCGGCCGTGTTCGGGCATGCCGTAGCGGCCGCGGCTTACAGTATGGATCTGACGGCTTTCCAGGAGGAGGGCTTTGACGATCTGAGCTGCCGCATCAATTCGGAGATCATGACGGGCCTGGATTTCAGCGGCGGTCCCACTTTCAGGGACAGCCTGAACCGAGCGGCGCAGAATCTTCTGGTGAAGGCCAGGATGCGTTACGCCAGCCCGGCCGTCCAGCTCAGGGGCAGCCTTCATCCCGATGAGAACGATCACACCAAGGCGGTGTTCATGGCATCCGGCCGGGGGGAGTATACCCTGGTGGTGATCGGGTTCACGGGCACCCTGAAGCGCCTGGACGACTGGGTGTCCAATTTCGACGTGCGGTTCGAGGAGGGCTGGCACCGGGGCTTTCTGAACCTGACGCGGGAGATCGAGGAAGCGGAGGAAAAGATCGTCTTTCCCGAAGCGGCCGTCCGCTGCGGCCGTGACAGCCTGACTCTCCGGGACGTGATCGACGAGTGCAAAGGGGACCGGAGCCGGTTCCGTCTCTTTTTCGCCGGCCACAGCCAGGGCGCCGCGGTCATGCAGATCTATTTGAGCCGCCTGATCGAGCGGGGCGTGCGGCCCGGATATCTTTCGGGCATCGGTTTCGCCTCGCCCTCGGTGGTCTACCGGCGCAAGGAGGACGCGGCGGAAGAGTGCATGTGCCACTTCATGTCCAGCGATGACCTCATCTGCCGGGTGGGGGCGCGGTATCACCTGGGCGAGTGCCGCGTGCTGCCGATGACGGACGAGGGCCGGGCGGTGATGTACGGGCCTGACTGGGAAAAGCCCGCTTTCAGGGAAGCTTTGGGGATCATATGCCGGCTGAAGACCTCCGACGAGGCCATGCTGATGAGCATCGCCGCGCTGGAATGCCTGTCCCGGGAGAAAGAGGAGACGTCCGTCACGGAGGAAGTGGGTCTCCTGACGGGGCTGAAGCGCGTCCTGACGGAAAAACGCGATCAGTACCTGGCCCGGCTCTGGTCCGCCGGTGAGGCCGGATACCTGGCCGCTTCGGGGGAGAGGGAGATATCCCCTGCCCGCCTGGATGCCTGCCGCCGGTCGGTCCGTGCCCTGTTTGGGAAGTACGGGCCGGTG
>CADCQZ010000384.1 GCA_902803675.1 uncultured Eubacteriales bacterium | reverse complement strand
TTTTTATCATTCAGGAAATGCGCGCCGTCGGAACCGACAGCGGTCTGCTCCCCGGGAAAATACATGACCACCCGGTCACAGGACGTGACGGCGGCGCTCACGGCCGCGCACCACCCGGCCATCGCCCGGATCCGCGCGCTGTCAGCTCCCCCTTTTTCGGAGATGGACCGGACAGCCTCCGCGAACCCGTCCCTGGCGGAAAGCCGGCGGGCCGGTTCGGAGCGGAGAGCCTCCATGATCTGGTGATCCGCATTGTCCGAAAGGATAGAGACCTCCTCCCGCAGGGCACCGGTCATTTCCCGGTTGAGGATGGATGAATAGACGAGCACGAAAAAGCCCAGCAGCGTTACGGCTATGACAGTAAAGATCACAATGATCCATATACTGGCCAGGTTGATCCTCCGCTTGCCCTTCACGATCGTTTCCTCCGTATCACGTTCATCCGTTATCTTATATTTTATCACGAAAAACCGCATCGGGCAAATATCAGCGGCGGAACGTGACAGGACTCATGTCCTCTACACGAGGGAATGCAGGTACAGGCCGGTCAGCAGACAGATCTGGGCCGGCACATAGGTGATCCAGATCAGGGCCGGGATCCACCGTTCCCTGAGGGAAGCGTGTTTCCGGGCCAGCAGCACCGCGTCGGAACAATAAAACAGGAGCGCTCCCGCCGCGTATACCGGATACCCCCGGCCCGGCAGAACGGAAAAGGCCGCCGAAACATGGACGCCCACCCCGAGAAGATACAAAAACGCCGCGGCGAAAAAAGCACGCGGCACTTTGGAGCGCGCCCGGAAATAAAAGACCGCGCCGTGCAGGACAGTCAGCCCGAAAAACACGGCAAAGGGAAAAATGAAACCGGGCAGCAGAGCCTGCACGGGCCTCGCGGAAGACATGACCAGCGCCGCGATATACAGAGCGTGGGCGACGAAAAAAAGCAGCCCGCCCTTGACGAGCCTGTCCCTCAGCCCTTTGGGATACCCGGCCAGCGCGGCGTCACCGAGGGTGCTCACCCCCATGGCCAGAGCCGCGAGAGAACAGGAAACACTGCCGGAAAGCCCGCTCAGGACGATGGCATAGCCGGTCAGCGTACAGGAGACCGCCAGTTTTATTCTTTTCGTCCGCCGGTCGGGATCGCATGCCCTTCCCGACGGCTTTTTTCCGCGGTCAGACATAGTCTTTCACAAATACCATTTCCGTATCGACGGTCCACGGATCGGTCACACGGATATCAAAGATCCTTCCGCCGCGCAGACGCTCCCGGTCACGGCCCGGATCGTTGTCCCGGGTGCCGTAGGCCTCATAGCCGATACTGCCGTCATAACCCATGCGGATGCCGCAGTAGATCCCGTCGAAGGTGTTGATGTGATCGTGGCCCGCGAATATCGCCCGGACATCCCCCCGCTGGAAAACGGCCGCGAAAAGCCCCGAGTTGATCTCGGACGTGCTGAGCCTCTCGTTGTACTCCCCCCTGAGAAGGGTCCGGTGGGCATTGAGCAGGATGGCGCGGAACTCGATCAGCGGGATATGGAACATCATCAGAGAGGGGATCCGGCGGCCGCAGAGCTTTTCCAGCTCCACGGAGGTGTTCCAGTACCACATGACCTGCTCGAACCGGATCAGATCATAATCCGAACCGGAGTTGATGGTACTTGGCATCAGCACATCCCAGTACAGGTCCCCGGGATAGCGAAGGGGCACGGTCTGTGTCCTGAGATCCTGCTGGGAATCCAGGCCCCACACGCCGAAGACCGGCTCACCCTTCTCATCCAGAACGGGCAGGAAGTAATTCCCGCTGCCGGGCAGATCATCAGGGCCCGCCTTGGACACGCACCAGGGGTACTTTTCATACTCGGCCTCCTGGTAGTCCTTGGGCACTTCGGCCGTCTGATCATGGTTTCCGAACACATGCGCCCAGGGGATATGCCTGTCTTCCATGGGCGACACGACCTGCGAGAGCAGATCCCCGAACATTTTCTTGTCCGTGAAAGCGGCCACATTGTCACCGTTCAGGAGCACCAGATCCGGATGGGTCCCGTCGATCAGAGCTCCCATGGCGTCAATGGTGGGTTTTTCCTTCCCGGGCTTCAAATGCGCGTCGCTCATCATCAGGATGCGGTATCCCCCGTCCGGCCTGAAACGAAGCGGGCGTTTGGTGGCGAAGGCATCGGGCAGCGGCATGGATCGTTTCCTTTCTGCCGGGGTCCCGGCACAGAGGCGGGGCTGCCGCAAGAGCAGCCCCGCCTGAAGTCATCGATCGGGTCTTTTGTCAGATCAGCGGGAATGATACCACTCGTTGGCTTCCTCGGTGATCTTTGCGCCGCCCATGTCGTTCCACTGCTTCACGAAGTCATCAAAGGCCTCCACGGGCTTCTCGCCGGTGATGATCTGCACGTAAGTGGTCTTGCGCAGGGTGTCCATGCTCTCCCAGTACTGGGGCATGGATTCGGTGGTGATGGGCAGCATGGTGTTGGAATAGCCGCCGGTGCGGAACTGGGGCAGGGTCAGCGCCCAGTTGTACTGCGCGGGCTTCACCTTCATGGCGAAGAAGGGGTTCTGCAGGGTGTTGAACATGTTGGTGTGGGTGCCCTCGTCAGCGCGCTCATGGCCTTCCTTGGCGATGTAGCCCAGCAGCTCGTCATAGTCGTACTGGTCGGACTCCAGATCCCAGTTCGAGATCTTGAGCCAGGTGTCAAAGTCGGAGCCGATCGTGTGGATGATCTCCAGGATACGGGCCACCTTGGCGGGCTGATCGGCCAGCTGATAGCTGAACACGATGGCTTCGTCGGTGGTCAGGCCCCAGCTCTCGCCGCCCTGCTTGCCGTCGGGGCCGGTGGGGTTGTAGCCGATGACCATATTCTCATAGCCCACGGTGGCGGCAAAGGTGCGCATCGTGCGGCCAAACTGGAAGTTGCCGCCCTCGCCGGTATCCTCGTTCTTGGGGCCGTCGAAGTCGGGAGCCAGGTGATAGTAGGCGCCGGAGGAGGAGAAGCCGATCTGGCCGTTTTCAAAGGGAACGGACAGGGCCCAGTAACCGCCCTGGTTCTCGCCGGTGATGAATTCGGG
>CADCQZ010000383.1 GCA_902803675.1 uncultured Eubacteriales bacterium | reverse complement strand
CTGGCCGGCGCCTGCGCCTTCGGCTTCCTGGGCATCTTCCTGGGCGCCGTGTTCGCGGGTCTGGTGTATGTGATCATCGCCCTGATCATCAAGGCCACCGGTTCCGGCTGGGTCAACAAGCTCCTGCCCCCCGTGGTCATCGGCCCCACCGTGGCCCTGATCGGTCTGTCCCTGTGCGGTTCCGCCATGAACAATCTGCAGAACATCGCGGTCAGCGCTGACAACTACAGCCTGATCCACATCTGCCTGGGCCTGTTCGCCTTCGTGGTCACCGTGTGGGCCAGCATCAAAGGCGGCAAGACCCTCAAGATGATCCCCTTCATCGTGGGCATCGTGGCGGCTTACGTGGTGGGCCTGATCCTGACCTGGATCGGCGGTGCCGCCGGCGTCGAGGCCCTCAAGGTCATCGACCTGTCCAAGTATAACGGCCTCACCCTGATCAAGGCGCCCCGCTTCACCTTCCTGGGCATCTTCGGTGTCTATGACAAGGCCATCGAGGAGACCGGCAGCCAGGTGGCCCGCATCGGCAGCTTCAGCGACGTGCTCAACCTGTTCATGCTCTTCGCTCCCGTGGCTTTCGTCACCCTGGCGGAGCATATCGCCGATCACAAGAACCTGTCCTCCATCATCAACCGCGACCTGATCACCGATCCCGGCCTGGACAAGACCCTGGTGGGCGACGGCGTGGGCTCCATCATCGGTTCCTTCTTCGGCGGCTGCCCCAACACCACTTACGGTGAGTCCGTCGGCTGCGTGGCCATCACCGGCAACGCTTCCGTGTCCACCATCGTGATCGCCGCGATCTACTGCATCGTGCTGTCCTTCTTCGGCCCCTTCACCGCCTTTGTCAACTCCATCCCCACCTGCATCACCGGCGGCGTGTGCATCGCTCTGTACGGCTTCATCGCGGTCAGCGGCCTCAAGATGCTGCAGCCTGTGGACCTGGGCGAGAACCGCAACCTGTTCGTGGTGGCCGCGATCCTGGTGTGCGGCATCGGCGGCCTGTCCATCAAGCTGGGCGGCGTGACCCTCGAGCCCATCGCCACCGGCCTGATCCTGGGCATCATCGTGAACGTGCTGTTCAACAAGGAGAGCAAGGCTGCCTGATGATATCGGGCGGACCGACATTGAAACATTATATGAAAACGAAAACGGCTCCGCTTCGGCGGGGCCGTTTTCCGGTGTGCTCAGGTCAAGGATAAACGATAGTTGTTTGAGACGGATGAAGACCAACAGGTAAAAAGACGGACCGGCCTGGCGGCCGGCCCTGTCGGTATAAAGTTCAGGATCCCTTTGGTTTGAAGCGTCCTGCCGCTTCCACGCCTGTCCGGGAGCTCCCGGCCGGCTTCATCAGGCCGTCTACAGGGCGGTGCACACTGTCTGTACGTTCTCGCGCGCTTTCCTCGGCGCCCGTTCTTTCCTGGGCTCCGGGATGTATCCCTGCTCCTTCAGGCAGTCGAACAGATACTTCTGCCCCCGGTCGTTCAGGTGGATGCCGTCCGCGCAGTACAGGTCTTTGAACTGTCTGTTCCTGAGGATGAAGTCCCTCAGGTCGATGACCTTCACTTTTTCCTGCCGTGCCACATCCCGCACGGCTGTGGCCCAGCGCTCCTGCCAGCGGGCCATCTGCACGGGATCCCCCAGATAGCGCAGGATCCCGGCCCGGTCATTGTCCCTGCTCACCCAGTCAAGATACTTTTCCCCGTCCAGGGGGATGGGGACGGTCACCACGGGAGTCATGCGGCGGCGCTTCGCCAGGTGGATCAGTTCCCTCAGGTCCCGGTAAAATTCGTGCAGGGGCACTTTCGCCGGGTACTCGTGATCCGGAGCCTCGGAGATGGCTTTCCAGGGCATGTCGCAGTCGTTGCTCCCCAGCTCGAATACCGCGACGGCCCCTTTCTCCGCTTTCTCCTGTTTGAATTCTTCCAGGCATCTTTTGACGGTGTTGCCCATCACGCACCTGTTTTCCACAGGCCAGGGGAGGGCGTCGCTCAGGAACTTTACGCAGGCGTTTTTGCTGATGCAGTACCGCTGACGCTCTTCGTTCCACAGGACGCCCTTGCCGATGGAGTCGCCGTATATCAGGAGCTTGCAGATCTTTTTCATTATCATCACCTCGAGAAATGATTGTGAAAACATTATACATAGTATTGAAAACTATGTCAAGAAGTAAAAGAAACAATTCAAAATGATGTGAGTGGCTTGAAATTGACAATAATTGTGTTTTTTTGCTGTTCGAGTCGGGCTAATTGTTAAAAAAGTATTGCAAACCCGCCACTCATAAGATATACTTCTTAGATGTAGATTTGGGCTTATAACGAAAATGCCCGGATCATAGGATGAAAGCATCGTTCATCAGCAGATGTTATGCGTTGCATAGACCGATCAAACGTATGGGAGACTGTACGATGAAGAGGACATACCTGGGAACTTTATCCGTCATGCTGGTCCTGGCACTGATGCTGGGCTTGGCCGTGAGCCCCGTGAGCGGTGAATCGGTCCAGGCTGGTGTGAGGGTCAAGCTGAGGCCTGCCGGCGATATCTATGAGGGAGATACTGTCACTCTCCGCGCGGAAGTCTCCGGCGCGGAGGAGGGATCTTATTCCGTCCTGTGGCAGAAGAAGACCGTGGCGGATGACGGCAGCGTCAAATGGAAAAAGCTCGCGGAAGGGCGGAAGTATGATCTTACCGCGGCCGAGGCCATTGAAGGCATGGTGATCCGCGCGGTGCTCGTGATCGGGGACAACAAGATCTTTTCGGAGCCGGTGACGATCCCGAAGATCCTGACGAGACCCGCGCCGGACCCGACTGAAGCCCCCGATACGGGATCCGACGAGGATCCGACGCCCGGGCCGACGGGAGAACAGACCGAAGTCCGTGATCCCGACCCCGACGCGACCCCGACGCCCGACGCGCCGGGTGATCCCACAGATCCCACTCCTGGCCCCACAGAGGATAATATAATAGAAGCAACTCCGGGACCCACGGAGGAACCGACTCCCGAACCCACGGAAGAGCCGACTCCCGAGCCCACGGAAGAG
>CADCQZ010000382.1 GCA_902803675.1 uncultured Eubacteriales bacterium | reverse complement strand
TAGCTCATACGCTCCTCCTAATGGTTTTAGGATTCGTCTGAGCTTACGATTCAATTATCAAGATTTAAGCTCAGACTACTGAGCGATCACATACCTTCTGGTCATAAAGAATATGCTCCTTTCTTCAGATTATCGCACAAAACCAAATATATTATCCAGTACGGACTGATCTGTTTCAACCTCAAGCATATTTATATCAAAACTTGCGCCATATCATCCCGCCCTACGATCTCATAAAGACTCCAAGGCTTTCACCGGCCATCTCCGGCACTCCTTCGATCACGCCTGTCCCGGCGGTGATCGGGATCAAATATATCTCCATTACGATCAGGATCGCCATGGAATTCCGGGTATACTGCACAAAGGTGAAGATGATGCAGCCAAAGGCAATCCGGAAGGTCAGACAGTTGCGGATATGACCCGAATCGACGCCTTATGCGGCCCATGAGCTGATCAAGTCGATCTATCGGGGCACCGGATAAAAGCAGCGGAAAACGCCGCCGAAGCATCCATATCTGCCACGATCTGACAGGGTTCATCCCACTGAGTGAATTGGTGGAACAGGAAATGGCATGACCTGAAGATCATGCCATTCCTGAAAACTATAAAACTTTCTTACGAGGGGCGGCCGAAGGAGCGTTTTTTGTGATGGAGCTTCATCCCAGGAGCATTCTGTCATTGGTCAGATCCCTGCCGTTAAGGGCTTTGAAACGTTCGGTCAGATCATTCACGGTCAGATGTGACCGTTCCTCCCCTTCCACATCCAGGATGATCCGTCCGCGGTCCATCATCAGCGTGCGGTTCCCAAGATCCAGGGCGGACTGCATGTTGTGGGTGATCATCATACAGGTGATCCTGTTTTCTTCCACGATGCTCCTGGTCAGGTTCAGCACCTTATCGGCCGTACCGGGATCGAGCGCCGCCGTATGCTCATCCAGAAGCAGCAGTTCCGGCAGATGATATGTGGCCATCAGAAGGGTCAGCGCCTGCCTTTGGCCGCCGGAAAGGAGACCGACGACCTGGTGCATCCGGTCCTCCAGCCCCATCCCGAGAAGGCTCAGCCTGTCACGGAAATCATTCTTGTCCTTTTTGCTGACGCGGGAGAGCCACCCTCCGTTGCCCGCGGCCAGCGCCAGATTTTCCTCGATGCTCATATCAGGCGCCGTACCGCGCATGGGATCCTGAAAGAGCCTGCCGATCACACGGGCCCTGGTATGTTCAGGCACCAGGGTGATGTCTTTTCCCGAAAGCGTGATCGAACCTTTATCCACCAGAAAACTGCCGCAGACAGCGTTGAAAAGTGTCGATTTACCGGCTCCGTTCGCGCCGATGATACTGACAAAATCCCCCTTCCGGATATGAAGGGTGATATCATCCATGGCGGTCTTTTCATCCGGCGTGCCCGGATTGAATACTTTCGTCACATGATCGAATTTAAGCACGGGCCTGTCCTCCTCCCCTGCCGCCGCGGTTCATCCGCTTGAGCATCAGCGGAAGCTGCCGGCGAAGATAAGGGCCGGAAATGGCGATGACCACGATCGCGGAGGAAACAGCCTTCAGCATGAAGCCCGGCATGTTCATCCTCAGAGCCAGAGCGTAGACCAGCCTGAACAGGAAGGCTCCGATCACAACACCGACCGCCCTGAGAGGCACGGGCCGGTGCCTGCCGAAGAAGACGCCGCCGATCAGCAGGGAAGCCAAAGCCACCGTGACCATGCCTGTCCCCATGTTGATGTCATAGTTTTTCTGCTGCTGTGCCATCAGGCATCCGGACAGCGCCGTCAGGGCGTTGGAGATGCACAGGCCGACCGTCGTGGTAAACGTAGGGTTGATGGACGACGAGCGCACCATGTCCGGGTTGCTGCCGGTCGCCCGGATCGCAAGGCCCAGTTTGGTCTTCAGGAACCAGCAGAGAAAAAGGACAGCCAGCGCCGTGATGACAGCGAGCACGATGAGCTTATACTGAGCGCTCACGGGCGTATCCTTCAGCCAGTCCTTCGCCATGGTGAATATCGTTACGGTCTTATTCATGCTCAGTGTGGGCTTATTCCCGGTGAAAGCAAGGTTGACCGAATAAAGCGCGGTATTCACGACGATACCGGCCAGCAGGCTCTGCACCCCCATCCGCGTCTGCAGTGTCGCCACGATGAAACCGGATACCGCGCCGGCAGCCATGGCCGCCGGAAGAGACAGCACCGAATGGCCCGCCAGCGCGGTCATTGAGCCGATCACGGCTCCCAGAGTGAAGCTGCCGTCCGTTGACAGGTCGCACACGTTCAGCATGGAATAGCTCAGAAACAGCGCCAGAACTGTCAGGCTGTTGACCAGGCCCAATTCCAGCGCCGTCTGACCGATATCCAGGTATTTGATAAGATCCATTTCTTCCTCTTTCGACCGGGACCGGGGCACTTGCCCGGTCCCGGCAAAAACTCATACTTATTTTACGTCATCAAAGGATTCGGCCGTGGTGATGGACTGGACATACGTGCAGTACGGCGCGAACGCTTCGGCAAGCTTGTCATAATCGAACCCGAGCTTTTCGGCGGTCTCGATATTGATCGTCGCGGTACCGTTGTCGAATTTCATGATCGGCGTCGTGGCCGGATCCGCGCCGTCCAGCAGGATCGCCGCGATCATGTTGCCGGTCTCCCGGCCCAGGTTCGCGTAATCGACACCGAATCCCAGGAAAGCGCCGTTGAGCGCGAAGGAATCCGCGCCGCAGTAATGCGGGATCCCCGCGTCCGCCAGCGCCTCGTAGATGGACAGCTCGGCAGCCATGATGGTGTTGTCGGTCGGGGTGAACACAGCGTCCATCTCATCGGCGATGATGGAATCCACCGCCATGACCACCTCGGAGATATTGGTGCCGGTGTAGGCTTTGTAAGTCACGCCTTTCTGATCCAGCAGCGCCATCGCCTTCTCGATGGGCTCGGTGGAGGCGTCCTCACCGGGGTTGTACAAAAGGGCGATCTTGGACGCGTCGGGATCGGCGGCGAAGATCAGGTCGAACACCGCGTTGGTGTTCAGTTCGTCCGAGGTGCCCGTGATATTGGCACCGGGCGCTTCTTCCGTGGCTACCAGCCCGGAACGCAGAGGATTGGACACCGCGGCAAAGACCACCGGGATACCGTTGTCCTCGGTCATCCCCTGCATGGTCATGGCGACCGGTGTCGCGATCGCGACCAGCAGATCCACGTCCTCGGCGATGAAGTTCTGGATGATCTGCATCATCACGCTGCTGTCCAGATTGCAGTTGTCCAGCAGGATCTCGATCTGAGCGTCACGCTCGGCAGCGATCTCGCCCAGGCGGGACTGGATATTGGCGATGATCTGGTTGAGGGAAGCGTCGTCCACAAAGTTGCAGATACCGATCTTGAAACTGTTCTTTTCCTCCGCGGAAGCCATCACTGTGACGGAAGCCAACATGATCAGCGCCAGGATGATTGCAAAAACCTTTTTCATTGCGAATACCTTCCTTTCAGCAATTCATTTTGGGATCCATGGGTCGTTCAGCGCGCCATCCGCGGTACTTCTTTTCGCGATCCGGCCCGGCCGAAGCCTGTCGCAAAAAAGAAACGCCCCAACACACTGACTGTGTGCTGAGGCGGATGATCCGTGGTGCCACTCAGCTTTGCTCCGCTTCACGCGAAGCACGCTCGATCGCATACCCATGATATGCGTCGCATTGATAACGGATGCGATACCGTCGCTGCCTACTCGCTCACGGCTTTCGGAGCGCCCTCAGGAGCCCATTCATCTTCCGCCATGTACCGCCGTTCCACTGTCGGCGGCTCCCTGAAACACGCTTGATGAAGACTACTCTTCTCCCTCACTGGTTTATTAAAAAATAATGCCTTTTATCCTCTTTGTCAAGCCCGTGATTGTACTTCATTTGTTTTTCATAGAACCGTTTCATATGCCGATACGGTTTTTACAACTTGTTCACAGTGTGTTCACGATCATCGTGTATCATGCCGATGAGCGAAAGCTCACTCTCCCCCTTCTTCAGGCAGGCGCAGCGCGTCTGCCTGTTTTTTGTTCAAAACAGTAACTGCGGTATATCTGAGATGGAAAAAAATACATTGTAATTTCATCAAAATCATTATAGAATTATATCTATGAATATCAGAAAAAGAAGGGGCGAGGAAGTATGGATATCTTCGTATGTATCAAACAAGTCCCGTCTACCAACAAAGTCCAGGTCGACGAAAAGACCGGCGTATTAAAGCGTGACGGTGTCCAGAGCAAGATGAATCCCTATGACCTGTTCGCCCTTGAAACGGCGCTGAGGCTCAAGGAGCAGTACGGCGCCAGGGTGACGGTGGGCACCATGGGCCCGCCTCAGGCGGAAAACGTGATCCGTGAAGCGTATATGATGGGTGCCGATGACGGTTACGTGTTTTCCGACAGACGGCTCGGCGGCGCGGACGTGCTCGCGACGAGTTATACCCTCAGCCAGGCGATACGCTCCGTCGGTGACTTTGACCTCATCCTCTGCGGGAAGCAGACCACTGACGGCGATACAGCCCAGGTGGGGCCCGCCATCGCAGAGCACATGGGGATCCCGCACGCGGCCTGGGTCTCCAGGCTGGAGCTCCATGAGAACGGCGTCTCCGCCGAACAGCAATTGCAGGACGTGATCGAGACCGTATATATCCCCTTCCCCTGCCTGATCACCGTGGAACAGGACATCTACATGCCCCGTCTCCCTTCTCTGAAAAAACGCCGTGAAGTCAAGGATAAGGAAGTCCATATCCTCAACCTGGACTGCTTCATGGACAAAGATCCGGATCATTACGGGCTGAGCGGATCTCCCACGCAGGTCGAAAGGATATTCCCCCCGACCAATGACACGGAAAAGGAGACCTGGACCGAAGACGAAGCGCTGACGAAACTCCCCGAGCAGCTCCGGCGCTGGAAGTTTATTTAAGGAGGCACCGACATGGCACAAATCGCGGTAATCGAGAGAAAATGCACCGGCTGCGGCCTCTGCCAGAAGCAATGCCCGTTTGGCGCTATCGATATGGTGAACGGCCATCCGGAGCTCAACGCCGCCTGTAAGGTCTGCGGCATCTGCGTGAAGAACTGCCCCGAAAAAGCCATCATCAAGCTTGAGACACAGCAGAAAAGCGTGGACAAATCCAAATGGCGGGATATCCTCGTATTCGCGGAGATCTCGGGCGGAAAGCTCCATCCTGTGTCCCTTGAGCTGATCGGCAAAGCCCGTGAGCTCTGCCGGAGCGTGCCCGGCTTTACCGTCAAGGCCGTCATCCTCGGGCGGGATACCGCCCCGTTCGCTCAGGAGCTGCTCCACTGGGGCGTCAGCCAGGTCATCAGCTATGACGACGAAGCACTGGATTATTTCAGGGCCGACGTATACGCGGCCTGTGTGGAAGACTGCATCAAACTGATCAAACCCTCTGTCGCCCTTTTCGGTGCCACTTCCCTGGGACGTTCGCTCGCGCCGAGACTGTCCACCCGGTTCCATACCGGCCTGACCGCCGACTGCACCCGCCTGGAACTGCGTGAAAACACCGATCTGGTGCAGATCAGGCCCGCTTTCGGCGGAAACATCATGGCTCAGATCGTCACGACAAGGACGAGACCTCAGTTCGCCACCGTGCGTTACAAGGTCATGGAAGCGCCTGTGAGGCTCGACATCCCTCAGGGCGAGATCATCCCGCGGCCGCTGCCCAAAGCCGCCTCCCTGTCCCCCGTGAGCCTTCTTGACCGTATCGCCGTTCCTCCCGCCAGGACGATATCGGACGCCGAGATCCTGGTCGCAGGCGGCCGCGGCCTGAAAAAAGAAAGCGATCTGAAACTGATCCAGGATCTCGCCGAGGCGCTTCACGGGGACTGGGCCGTTTCAAGGCCGCTGGTGGAGCAGGGCTGGGCACCTTCTTCCAGGCAGATCGGCCTGTCGGGCAGGACCGTCAAACCCAAACTGCTGATCACCTGCGGCATTTCCGGCGCCATTCAGTTCACAGCCTGCATGAACGCCAGCGAGCATATCATCGCCATCAATCAGGATGATTCGGCCCCGATCTTCGACGTGGCACACATCGGTATCCGGGGAGATCTTTACAAGATCGTCCCCGAACTGATCCGGAATATCAAGGAGGTCAACCATGAAGCCCTTTAAGCGCGTGGATAAAAAGGATCTGGAGTTTTTTGAGGCCTGTATGCCGGGGCGTGTCGTATATCAGGATATCTCGACGGACTATGATCACGATGAGATGACCGAATACGGCCATTTCGATCCCGAGGCGGTGCTGTTTGCCCTGGATGCCCGGGAGATCTCAAAAGTGATGAAATACTGCAACGAAAACAACATCGCCGTGACCCCCCGCGGCGCCGGTACCGGATTGTGCGGCGGCTGTGTTCCCATCGAGGGCGGCATCATCATTTCCACCGAAAAGATGAAACGGGTCCTGGAAGTGGACGTCACCAATCTGACAGCCACCCTGGAACCCGGCGTCCTTCTGATGGAATTCCCGAAGTACCTTGAAGGCACCGGATTGTTCTATCCTCCGGATCCCGGTGAGAAAACAGCCACGATCGGCGGCAATGTCATGACCAACGCCGGCGGCATGCGCGCGGTCCGCTACGGCGTCACCAGGGACTATGTATTGGGCATGGAAGTCGTCCTTCCCAACGGAGACATCCTGGAACTCGGCGGCAAAAACGTCAAAACATCCTCCGGCTACAGCCTGATCAGCCTGCTGATCGGTTCCGAAGGCACTCTGGCTTTCCTCACGAAGATCACCGTGAAGCTGATCAACGAGGAAAAAGCCAATCTGAGCCTGCTGATCCCCTTCGACAACCTGGACAAATGTGTGGAAGCCGTTCCCAAAGTGCTCAGCAGCAATACGAATCCCACCGCAGTCGAGTTCATGGAAAAAGCCGTCATCAACGGGGCGGAGGATTACCTGGGCAAACAGTTCCCGGACAAGAGCAGTGACGCCTATATGCTGATCCGGCTGGACGGCGACAGCGTGCAGGCCCTGATGCCCATGGTGGACAGGCTGACCGAGCTGCTGCTCACCCTGGGTGCCAATGACGTTTTCCTGGCGGATACGGACGAAAGAAAGGACAGCATCTGGAATGCCAGAGGCGCTTTCCTGGAGGCCATCAAGAACTCCACCACCTCCATGGATGAATGCGATGTGGTGGTCCCCAGGGACCATATCGCCACCTTTGTGAAAAAGAGCATCGAACTGAGCGCCAGCACCGGCGTCCGCATCCGTTCTTTCGGCCATGCCGGCGACGGCAACCTGCATATTTACGTGTGCAAGGACGATCTGACCGATGACATCTGGCAGCAGAAAGTCAAATACATCATGGAGCAGCTGTATCAGGAAGCCAAGCGGCTGGGCGGTGAAGTCAGCGGCGAACACGGTATCGGCCACGCGAAGAGAAGCTACCTGCATGAGAGCATCGGTCCCGGCCAGCTGGCGCTGATGAGAGGGATCAAGAACACCTTTGATCCCAACGGCATCCTCAACCCGGGAAAGGTCGTATAAATGATCGATCTCAAATCACTGTCCGGCACGGCAAACGTGCTGATCAATATCACTTCCGTCTCTGTCGAGGAAGACGACCCGGCCCCCGCGAATGAGATGAAGATCGTCACATCGGGCACTGTCAGCGGCGACGGGAACGGGAACTACCGCCTCGAGTACGCCGAGAGAGATCCGGAAACGGATGAGGCATCCGTCGTGAGGCTCGATCTGAACGGTACAGGCGTCGTCATGGAACGGGACGGAAATACGAAAGCCTATATGATGTTTGAGAATAACAAGGCTTTCTCTTCCAGCTACGTCACGGAGTACGGCTCCGTCCCGATCGAGATCTTTACGATCTTCACCGGCTGGAACATCAAAAGCGACAGCGGTTCCGTCGACCTGAAATACCAGGTCGCCACCGACGGATCATACCCCTGGATACAGATCCTCTCCATCCGGTTCGCGATCAATGAATAGCGTTCAAACGGTCTACGACGATCTGAGAGGACATCTGGTCGGCATCGTTCATGAAAGCAGGGCGACAGTCCGCTTTTCATCGGATCCGGATGCTCTGTTCGCTTTGCCCGCCCCCATCCCGCTTTCCCCCGCTCAGGCCGAGGCTGTCGGAAGTTCATTCCTGATCAGGGCAAAGACGAACAGCCTCCTGCTGACACCGAAACTGATCTCCTATTATCCCCCGAAGCGGCCCGCCCCCGGTCCCTTCCCCGCGGCGGACGGAAGCGAAAAAAGCCTGTGGTGTGCTCATTATCTGCGTCTGCTGAGCGGGGACGGAACGGAATGCACTTTGCCCGATGACGGCTTTCCCCTCGTTATTTTCCGTGCGATGGGCATGATCCGTCTTCACAGGGGCTTTGATCCCGTGCGCCGGTATATCGACAGCCGGTATGCCGACGCCCAAAGGCTCTCGCTTCCGGTGCGCGGCTCCAACACCCTTTTCCTGTTTCAAGAGTTGACCCGTTCGATCCTGAGCGAAAAGGAATGAGATCATGCATGTGATCATTATCGGCGCCGGCGCGGCGGGGCTGGCCGCGGCCTGTGAAGCGGCCGGGAACGGGGCCCGTGTCACGGTCCTCGAAAGGCACCAGCGGCCCGGCCGGAAAATACTGGCCAGCGGCAACGGCCGCTGCAACATCATGAACACCGGCCGCTGCTATTATCACGGCCGGGAACTTGCGCATGCCGTGCTCGACACCGTTTCTCAGGATGATCTGCGCGCCTTCTTTCAGAGATCGGGATTGAACATCCTTCGCGAACCCGAAGAGGACGGCAGGCTCTACCCGGGCGTGATGCAGAGTTCCGCGGTGCTTCAATGCCTGCTTTCAAGGCTCAGGGAACTCAAAGGCCGCCTGATGACTGACTGTCCGTGTGAGAAGATCATCCCGGAGGCGGACGGC
>CADCQZ010000381.1 GCA_902803675.1 uncultured Eubacteriales bacterium | reverse complement strand
GGGCCCGTTCCGATGATCGCCGCGTCATACCGCATATTCCTGCCTCCTTATAACAGTGACTCGATGAAGGCTTCCACGTCCTTCATGTCCGCCGTGGGCTCGAACCGGGCCCGCACCTCGCCCTGCCTGTCCACGACGAATTTGGTGAAATTCCACCGGATCGCCGGGTCGTCCTTCGGGATCCTCCGGAGCATCAGGCTCATCAGGCCCGCCCTGGCGCCCTTCCCGAAGCCCTCGAACCCCTTCTGTTCCTTCAGCCAGGTGTACAGCGGCAGCTCGCCCTCGCCGTTCACCAGGCTCTTTTTCATCTGCGGGAACCGCGTATCGTAGTGCAGGGTGCAGAACTCGCGGATCTGCTCATCCGTGCCCGGCGCCTGATCCCTGAACTGGCTGCAGGGGATGTCCAGGATCTCCAGGCCCCGGTCGTGGTACTTTTCATACATCGCTTCCAGATCCCTGTACTGGGGCGTGAAACCGCAGCCCGTGGCCGTGTTCACCACCAGCACCACCCTGCCCCGGAAGTCTTCCAGGCTCTTCTGGCTGCCGTCCGGCGCGGGGACCGTAAACTCGTAAAAACTCATGGGCCGCCTCCTTTGATTTGGTACAATTACATTTTATACAATATTTTTGTTTTGTCAAGCATTTTTTTGCGCTGTTTTTCCTTGCGCTATCGCCCGAACGGGTTTACAATCCTGTACAGGAAATGACCGGCCGCTCGGCCGGACGAACATGGAGGTCCCCTTGCTCAGGATCCATTCCGTCACCCTGCCGCCGGACGAGCCGGAGAGCGCCCTGATCCGGAGAGCGGCCCTGAAAGCCGGCCTCCGGGAGGAGGACATCCTCTGCCTCACGGTGGTCAAAAAAAGCGTGGACGCCCGGGAAAAGCCCCGGGTGGTGTGGAGCTATACCGTGGACGTGACGGTCCGCGACGAAAAAGCCGCCCTCAAAAAGGCCCGGAAGGCGTTCTGCGCCCCGGCCCCGCGGAAAGACCCGGCACCCGCCAGGCGCCCCGTGACTTTTCCCCAAAGGCCCCGGGCGGCCGTGGTGGGCCTCGGGCCCGCGGGCCTGTTCGCGGCGCTGGCCCTGAGCCAGTGGGGCCTTGAGCCCCTGGTGCTGGAGCGGGGGCAGAGCGTCGAGGACCGCCTGAAGGCCGTGGAGCGCCTGCGCGGTGAGGGCATCCTCGATGAGGAGAGCAACTACCAGTACGGGGAAGGGGGCGCCGGCGCCTTTTCCGACGGCAAGCTGGCCACGGGCACCAAGGATCCCCGCCAGCAGGAAGTGCTGGACACCTTCGTGCGCTTCGGCGCCCCGGAGGACATCCTGGTATTAGGCCGCCCCCATATCGGCACGGACCGGCTGCCCAAAGTGGTGCGAGGCATCCGGGAGGAGATCATCCGCCTGGGAGGCCGCGTCCGTTTCGGCGCCCGGCTCTCCGGGATCGTGACCCGGCACGGCGCCCTCACCGCCATCCGCTGGCAGGAGGGGGAGCGCACCTTTGAGGAGCCCGTGGACGCCCTGATCACGGCCATCGGGCACAGCGCGGAGGACACCCAGAAGATGCTCTTTGACGCCGGTGTGGACATGCGCCAGAAGCCCTTCTCCGCCGGGTTCAGGATCGAGCACCCCCAGGAGATGATCGACCTTGCCCAGTACGGCGCGCCCCGGGGAAAGCTGCCGCCGGCGGAATACCGCCTGGCGGTACGATGCCCCGACGGCCGGGGGGTGTACACCTTCTGCATGTGCCCCGGCGGCCAGGTGGTCCCGGCGGCCTCCAAAGCGGGGGGCGTGTGCGTCAACGGCATGAGCCCCTACCTCAGGGACGGGGAGAACGCCAACAGCGCCGTGCTGGTGGACGTAAGGCCCGAGGATTTCCCGGACACCCATCCCTTAAGCGGCTTCCTGCTGCAGCGGGTCCTGGAAAAGCGCGCCTTTCAGATGGGAGGCGGCGGCTTTATCGCGCCGGCCCAGCGCGCGGAGGATTTCCTGCAGAAACGGCCGAGCCGTTCCCTGGGCAGCCTGGT
>CADCQZ010000380.1 GCA_902803675.1 uncultured Eubacteriales bacterium | reverse complement strand
GCGCCGTCACCGTCCACGGAGCCGAAGTTGCCCTGGCCCTCCACCAGGGGGTAGCGGATGTTGAAGTCCTGCGCCAGGCGCACCATGGCGTCATAGACCGACGCGTCCCCGTGGGGATGGAATTTACCCAGCACGTCGCCTACCAGGCGGGCGCTCTTGCGGAAGGGCTTGTCGGGCGTCATGCCCAGCTCGTTCATATCGTAGAGGATCCTGCGGTGCACCGGCTTGAGGCCGTCCCTCACGTCCGGGAGCGCGCGGTTGATGATGACCGCCATGGCGTAGGAAATGAAGGATGTTTTCATTTCCGTCTCGAGATCTGCCGGCAGGATCCTGTCTTTAATATCGCTCATAATTCTTCCTTTCCCTCATCACAGATCCAGATCCGTGACCATCTTGCTGTTCTGCTCGATGAATTCCTTGCGCGGCTCCACCTTGTCGCCCATGAGCAGGGTGAAGATCTCGTCCGCGGTGATGGCGTCCGCCAGGGTGATCTGCTTCATGGTGCGGGTCTCGGGGTTCATGGTGGTCTGCCAGAGCTGCTCGCTGCTCATCTCGCCCAGGCCTTTGTAGCGCTGGATCTCGGGCTTGTTTTCCCTGCCCAGCTCGTCCAGCTTCTTCTGGAGGGCCTCGTCGTCGTACACGTAGCTCTCCTTCTTGCCCAGGGTGACCTTGTACAGCGGCGGCATGGCGCTGTAGACGTAGCCCTGCCGGATCAGCTCGGGCATGTAGCGGTAGAAGAAGGTGAGCATCAGGATCCGGATGTGGGCGCCGTCCACGTCGGCATCGGTCATGCACACGATCCGGTGATAGCGCAGCTTGTCCAGGTTGAAGTCCTCACCGATGCCGCAGCCGAAGGCCGTGATCATGTTCTTGATCTCCTGGTTGATGAGGATCTTGTCCAGGCGGGTCTTTTCCACGTTGAGGATCTTGCCGCGCAGGGGCAGGATCGCCTGATAGTGCCTGTCGCGCCCGGTCTTGGCGCTGCCGCCGGCGCTGTCGCCCTCCACGATGAAGATCTCACACTTGGCGGGGTCCCTCTCGGAGCAGTCCGCCAGCTTGCCGGGCAGGCTGGCGCTCTCCAGCACGGTCTTGCGCCTTGTCAGGTCCCGGGCCTTGCGGGCCGCCTCCCTCGCCCGGGCCGCGCCCAGGCACCTGTCCAGGATGGCCCTGGCCACAGGGGGATTTTCCTCCAGGAACTGCTCCAGGCGGTCATACACGAGGCTGTCCACGATGGGCCGCACCTCGCTGTTGCCCAGCTTGGACTTGGTCTGCCCCTCGAACTGGGGCTCATGCAGCTTGACGCTGATGACCGCGGCCAGGGATTCCCGGGTGTCCTCGCCCTTCAAGTTGGAGTCCGCCTCCCGGAGGATCTTGTATTTGCGGCCGTAGTCGTTGATCGCGCGGGTCAGGGAGGAGTTGAAGCCCATCAGATGGGTGCCGCCCTCCGGAGTGAGCACGTTGTTGGCGAAAGCGTAGATGTTTTCCTGGTAGGTGTCGTTGTACTGCAGGGCCGCCTCCACCAGCACGCCGTTCTTTTCCCCTTCCACGTAGATGGGTTCCGGGAAAAGGGTCTCTTTGTTTTTATTGAGGTACTTGACGAACTCCCTGAGGCCGCCCTCGTAGTGGAACACCCGCTCCACCTTTTCCTCGCCCCGCAGGTCCCGGAGCGTGATGCGGATGCCCTTGTTGAGGAAGGCCATCTCCCTCAGGCGGTTCTTCAAAGTGTCGAAGGAGAAGGTGATGCCCGGATCGAAAACACCGCCGGGGTTCTCATCGCTGCGCACGTCGGGCCAGAAACGGATGGTGGTACCGGTCTTGTCCGTCTCCCCGATGATGCGCAGATCGTAATCGATCTTGCCCAGGGTGTATTCCTGCTCATACACTTTGCCGTTCTGGCGCACTTCCACCCGCAGGTGCTTCGACAGGGCGTTCACCACGCTGGCGCCCACGCCGTGAAGGCCGCCGGAGATATTGTATCCCTCGCCGCCGAACTTGCCGCCGGCGTGCAGCACCGTCAGGCACACTTCCACCGCCGGGCGGTGCATCTTGGGATGCTCGCCCACGGGGAAGCCGCGGCCGTTGTCCTCCACCGAGACGGACCCGTCGGGATGGATCTCCACCACCACGTCGGTACAGAAGCCCGCCAGGGCCTCGTCCACGGAATTGTCCACGATCTCATATACACAGTGGTGCAGGCCGCGCACGTCGGTGGAGCCGATATACATCCCCGGGCGTTTGCGCACCGCTTCCAGGCCCTCCAGGACCTGGATCTGATTCTCGTCATAATGGGCATTGTTCACCGGATCAAAGTTCTGATTATCCCTTGCCATGATATCCTCCGTCTGTGATCTGCCTGTAACCGGCCGGCGCTGTGGAAGCACAAAAAAGCCAACTTTCCACAACATGATTATATCACAAATCGTGTCATTTTAAAAGGAAAGAAGGCCGGATTTTTTGCATTTGACCATTAAGTTTATATTAAACTTTTAATCATTTTGTAATGTTTGTGCAACAATTATCCCAGCCGGATCCGGGGTGTGCGTAAGCGGCGCCGCCTGATCCGCAATAAAAAACGGGGCCCCGCGGGCCCCGTCGGATAAAGCACGGTTTTGATCTGCCGGGGCCTTTACAGGCCCCGGCGCGGTCAGGGAAGATCATTTGAAATAGACGGTGGTGTTGGCGACGGTCATCAGGGTCATCAGGATGCCGTTGATGAAGGCGGCGGTCCAGATGTTCCCGGTGCGCTTGGCCAGGGCGCGGCTGATGCAGGCCGCGATGGCCAGGGTGGGCACCATGGCCACCAGCACGATGCCGGACAGGGCGGAGCCGGGATGGGCCGCGACGCCGGTGGCGAGCAGGGTGATGTACTGCCTGAGCAGCCACAGGATGATGCCGCCCGCATTGAGGCAGATTGCCAGCAGATAGCCCTTGACGCCGTCCTTGGTGCCGGCGTTGATGGTGATGGAGGCGGTGGAGATCAGGTAGAACAGGATGAAGGTGGGCAGATACTTGAGCACGGCCGGGATGATGTTCGCGTCAAAGGTCTTGAAGGCGAAGGTCCAGATACGGAAATCCGTCTTGAAGAGCGCGTCCATCAGGAACAGCACGCAGTAGGCCACAGCCACGGTGACAAGAGCGGTGCACAGGCCCGCAATGATGGCCATGGGCTTGAGCACCACGCCGTAATCCTTCAGCTCGGCGCCGTCCTTCCCCTTGGCGAGGACAAAGACCACCGCCATG
>CADCQZ010000379.1 GCA_902803675.1 uncultured Eubacteriales bacterium | reverse complement strand
CCCACCTGGGGCCTGCATTACACCCTGAAGCCCAACTGCGTGGCGGGCTGGGATGCTGAGAACCCCGACAGCGAAGAGAACATCAAGAACGCCACCGAGAACGGCACCTACGGCGACTGGCGCATCACCGACGGCCCCGTGGCCTACAGCTGGGGCGGCACCTGGATGGGCATCAACGCCGCCAAGGCCGCGACCGCCGATGACGCCAAGAAGGCTGCCATGCATGACCTGATCTACTTCTTCTCCCTGAATGAGGACTGGCTGGTGCAGTACGCTGCCGACAGCGGTGACTTCGTCGGTTCTGCCAAGGCCGTGGATACCATCCTTGCCAACGGCGGCACCCCCAACCCCTTCCTGGGCGGCCAGGATCATTACGCCATCTTCGCCAAGGCTGCGGCTCTGGCCAACGGCTCCCTGATGAGCGAGTATGACTCCGACATCAACGATCTGTGGGACAAGTTCGTGACCCAGCCCTACACCAAGGGTGAGAAGGATCTGGACACCTGCCTGCAGGACTTCAAAGATCAGGTGAAGGCCACCATCACCACCATCACTGTTGAATAATACAGCGGTGCCCGGTCTTTAGGAGATACCATGGGGCTGTCTCTTTGCCAATGAGGCAGGGGGCAGCCCCTTCCCTTATGGGATCCCTGCCGCGCAAGGCATGAGGACCGGAAAGGGGTCGGTTTTCGTCCTTATCAGTCCTCATTCCCTGCGCCGCGCGGGAATGCACATCACTTAAAAAGGGGTGTATTTGTATGCAGGCAGCCTCCGGAAAGAAGCGCAGATCCGTAAGCTATAGCCACTGGGGCTATATCTTCATCGCGCCGTTCTTCATCGTGTTCCTCATCTTCCAGCTGTATCCCATCATCTTCACTTTCCGCACCTCTTTGACAGACGCGGTGGGCTGGCAGAAGATCCTGAACAATAATTTCATGCAGCCGACGCCGTTTGAAAACTTCCGTCAGCTGTTCGACCCGAACAGTCTGGTCAGCGGCATGTTCTGGGGCGCTTTGGGGAACACCGTCATCATCTGGTTCTTCAACTTCGTGCCTCAGCTGGGGCTCGCGCTGATCCTGGCCTCCTGGTTCACGGACAGCCGGATGCGCCTTAAGGCGCAGGGCTTCTTCAAAGTGACCATCTTCATGCCCAACATCATCACGGCCGCTACCATCGGTATGCTGTTCATGTCCCTGTTCGCCTATCCCCTGGGACCTGTGAACACTTTCGTGCAGACCTTCGGCATCGGCAACATGCCCGTCGAGTATTTCCGCTCGGTAGCCTGGGCCCGCGGCCTTATTTCCTTCATCCAGTGGTGGATGTGGTGCGGCAACACCATGATCATCATGATCGCCGGTATCAGCGGCATCAATCCCAGCCTGTTCGAGGCGGCTCTGGTGGACGGCTGCTCTTCCCGCCAGACCTTCTGGAAGATCACTCTCCCGCTGATCAAACCCATCCTGGTCTACAACCTGATCACTTCCCTGGTGGGCGGCCTGACCATGTTCGATATCCCCCATATGATGACCCAGGGCCAGCCGGACAACACCACCAATACCGTGGCCCGCTTCATCTATCTGCAGGGCTTCACCGGTTCCAACAACTTCAACATGGCCAGCGCGGCTTCCGTGGTCCTCTTCGGCATCATCATCATCGGCTCCCTGATCATCCGCTTCATCCTGAACGATCATGAACCCAAGCCGAAGAAAGTAACCGGAAAGGGGGCGATCTGATGAAACCCGTCAGAAAGACTGTATTCGCGGTATTCCTCCTTATCGCCATCCTGGCCATGTTCCTGCCCATCGCGAGTTTCCATAACAATTCTTCAGCCGCTCTCTCGGCTGATATCGAGAAGCAGCAGGGCAAGGTCGACAGCGCTCAGACACAGCTGGACCGCTGGATCGCCGGCGGAAAAAAGAGCGAGGCCGATATCCAGAAGCAGAGAGACAAGGTCGCCAAAGAACAGGAAAAGCTGGACGCTCTTATCAAGCAGCAGGAAGAGGCCAGCCATGATACCTCCGGCGGCCTGAGCTACTCCCTGCTTCCCGGCAAGCTTCCCGCGGAGCTTGAGATCGATATGCAGGTGGTGAACCAGTACAAGCTCTACGACTGGAACTTCCCGGTTTACTACGGCTGCATCTGGGCGGCCCTGGCAGCGTTCATCATCGCTTTCGCGCTCGTGATAGCGGCCGGGAACAAGGATGCCAGTGTGCTTTTCACCGTTTCCTCGTTCTTCCATCTGGCGGGCATCCTGCTGGCCGGCTATGTCGTCCTGCGCCTGACCGCTTTCCCGATCAAGCTGCCCTACGGCAACGCGGAACTTCATGCGCTTGTCGTCGCCATGCTGATGGGCGGATCCATCATCTCCTTTATCGCTCACGTTCAGGGCGTGCACAATTCCAAGCGCTCTATGGTCTACGTGTTCTGCTCCTTCCTGATCCTGATGGCCATCGTGCCTTTCTGGATCATGATGGTGAACGCCACCCGTTCCAGCCAGGCCATCCAGCAGGGCGTAAGCCTGATCCCCGGCACTTATCTGCGCTATAACTGGAACGTGCTGGCGTCCAAGAACTTCAATATCGCGGTCGGTTTCAAGAACAGCGCCATCATCGCCTTCGGATCCACGATCCTGAGCGTCTACTTCAGCGCCATGACCGCGTACGGCTTCAAGGTCTACCAGTTCAAAGGCAACAAGCTCCTTTACGCGGTCGTCATGGCCATCATCATGATCCCCGGTCAGGTCACCGGTACCGGTTTCTTCATGTTCATGTATCAGTTGGGCCTGGTGGACAACCGGCTGGCTCTGATCATTCCTTCCATCGCGGCGGCTTCCACCGTGTTCTTCTTCCGGCAGTACCTGGAGGCCAACTTCCAGATCTCCCTGGTGGAAGCGGCGCGCATCGACGGCTGCGGTGAGTTCAGGACCTTCAACACCATCGTGCTCCCCATCATGGTGCCTGCCATGGCCACTATGGGCATCATGGCCATGATCGGTTCCTGGAACAACTACCTGACTCCCCTGATGCTGTTCACAAAGCCCGGCCTGAAGACCCTGCCCATGATGGTGCAGGAGCTGCGCGGCGATATCTACCGCACGGAATATGGCTCCATCTATCTGGGCCTGACCATGACGGCTCTCCCCCTGATCATCGTGTACTTCGCCTTCAGCAAGTACATCATCGCGGGTGTGGCTCTTGGCGGCGTCAAAGAGTAACAGATCACTGATCGGCATGTGCTAAAGACGCGGATGCGTCCGATGGCGGACGCATCCGCGTCCTTGCAAAAGGAGGGGAAATGGACATCAGTTCTCTCGTTTCCAAAATGACTCTGGAAGAGAAAGCCGGGTTGTGTTCCGGCCTCGACTTCTGGCACACCAAAGCTGTGGAGCGGCTCAACATTCCTTCCGTCATGGTCAGTGACGGCCCTCACGGTTTGAGGAAGCAGGACCAGGAAGGCGACCATCTGGGAGTGAATGACAGCATCAAGGCGGTCTGTTTCCCCGCAGCATGCGCTACCGCCGCGTCCTTTGACCGGGACCTGATCCGCCGTATGGGCGAACAGATCGGTGACAGCTGCCAGCACGAAAAGCTGAGCGTCATTCTGGGCCCGGCTGTCAATATCAAGAGGTCTCCCCTCTGCGGCCGCAATTTCGAGTATTACTCCGAAGATCCCTACCTGGCCGGCCAGATGGCGGCATCCTTCATCAAAGGGGTCCAAAGCAGGAACATCGGCACCAGCATCAAACATTTCCCGGCCAACAATCAGGAGCACCGCCGCATGAGCTCTTCCTCCGATGCGGATGAGCGCACCCTCCGGGAGATCTATTTCCCGGCTTTTGAGCCCGCTGTCAAAGAGGCGGATCCGTGGACCGTCATGTGTTCCTATAACAGGATCAACGGGATATACGCTTCCGAAAATGAGTGGCTGCTCACGAAAGTGCTGCGCGATGAGTGGGGATTTGACGGGTTCGTCATGTCCGACTGGGGCGCTGTCAGCTCCAGGGTCCGCGGGCTTGCCGCCGGACTCGAGCTGGAGATGCCTTCCTCCAACGGGATCAATGACAGGAAGATCGTGGAAGCGGTACAGAACGGTACTCTGGATGAGAAGATCCTGGACAGGGCCTGCGAACGGATCCTGAAGATCGTTTACCGGTACGCGGACAACGCCCGTCCGGACACGCCCTGGGATCTGGAAGCGCAGGACGCATTATCGGCCGATATCGAAGCCGAATGCGCCGTGCTGCTGAAAAACGAGGGCGGCATCCTTCCCCTGGATAAAGATACCTCCGTCGCTTTCATTGGGGAGTTCGCCAGAAAGCCCCGCTATCAGGGCGGCGGCAGCTCCCATATCAACAGTTTCAAAGTGACCGGTGCCCTGGAAGCCGCCAAGGGGATGGATGTCACCTTCGCGCAGGGGTACGAAGGCACCGAAACAAACGAAAGTCTGATCCGGGAAGCCGCTGAGACCGCCCGGAAAGCTTCCGCTGCCGTGGTTTTCGCGGGGCTTCCCGATTCCTTTGAATCGGAAGGCTATGACAGAAAGCATATGCGCCTTCCCGACAGCCACGTCAGGCTGATCGAAGCCGTTGCCTCCGCCAATCCCAATACCATCGTGGTGCTCCATAACGGCTCCCCCGTGGAAATGCCGTGGGTGGACCGGGTCAAAGGGATCCTGGAAGTCTATCTCGGCGGCCAGGCTGTCGGAAGAGCGACGGTACGGCTGCTCTACGGTGACGTGAACCCCAGCGGCCATCTGGCGGAAAGCTTCCCGCTGAAGCTCAGCGACAATCCGTCGTATCTCTATTACGGCGGGGAAGGCAACAAAACGGAATACCGGGAGGGCGTGTTCGTCGGCTACCGCTACTACGACAAAAAGCAGATGGACGTGCTCTTCCCCTTCGGCCACGGGCTGAGCTATACGACTTTCGAATACACCGATCTTAAAGCGCGCGCGGAAGGATCGCAGGTATTCGTGACGGTGACCGCCAGGAATACCGGATGCCGCGCCGGAAAGACGGTCGTCCAGGTCTACACAGGTGCTGTCGGCGGCGATGTGATCCGCCCCGAACGTGAGCTGAAGGGATTTGAAAAGGTATCCCTCGGACCCGGCGAGGCCAAAGAAGTAACTTTTGTATTGGATCGGCGCGCGTTCGCCTACTGGGAGGAGCGCATCGGGGACTGGTACGTCCCGGCAGGCAGGTATACCATCGACGTGGGTGACTCATCCCGTCATCTGCCGCTCCATGCCGAGGTCGTGCTGGAAGGTGATAAAGCCCTGCCGCGGTCCTATGACATGAACAGCATCATGATGGACATTCTGGCGGATCCCAGGGGGCGTGAGATCATAAAGCCCCTGCTGGCGCGGAACATGTTCGGGAACGGCGGTAATGAGTCAGACACCGCGAAGGACGCCATATCCGATGAAATGGGCATGGCCATGATGAATTATCTCCCCCTTCGCGGCCTGGTCAGTTTCGGTGGGGACGATAAAACGCTCCGCCTGATCGAAGATATGCTCAAATCACTCAACAGTCAGTCTGTATCGGGAGGCAGCCTATGAAATTCGGACACTTTGACGACACTGCGCGGGAATACGTCATCGAAACGCCCCGTACGCCCTACCCCTGGATCAATTATCTGGGCTGCGAGAATTTTTTCGGGATCATCAGCAACACGGCCGGCGGCTACTGCTTTTACAGGGACGCCAGGCTCCGCCGCATCACCCGCTACCGTTACAATAACATCCCCGTGGATGACGGCGGCCGCTACTTCTACATCAAGGACGGGGATACGGTGTGGAACCCGGGCTGGAAACCCGTCAGGACCGAGCTGGACGAATACTCCTGCCGGCATGGCATGGGGTATACTGTCATCACAGGCAAAAAGAACGGCCTGAAAGCCAGCCAGCTGGCCTTCGTTCCCCTCGGGATCAACGCTGAGGTCCACCAGATCACGCTCACCAACCAGACCGAACAGCCTAAAGACGTCACTCTCACCAGCTTCGTGGAATTCTGCCTGTGGAACGCGCAGGACGACATGCTCAATTTCCAGCGCAATTTCAACACCGGCGAGGTAGAGATCGAAGGGAGCGTGATCTACCATAAAACAGAATACCGGGAACGCCGCAACCATTACGCGTTCTATGCCGTCAACGCTCCTCTGTCCGGTTTCGATACGGATATGGAGACCTTCCTGGGGCTGTATAACGGGTTTGACGCTCCTCAGAGCGTCATGACCGGCCGGATGGGGAACTCCGTGGCCTCCGGCTGGCAGCCCATCGCTTCCCACCAGATCAAGGTCCACCTTGAGAAAGGCGAGAGCAAGCGGTACAATTTCGTGCTCGGATACGTCGAGCTGCCCGAGAAAGAAAAATTCTCCGCGCCGGGTGTCATCAACAAAGCGCCCGCGAAGGAGATCATTTCCCGACTGACCACAGACGAACAGGTATCGTTCGCCTTCAATGCTCTGAAGAAGCACTGGGACGGGCTCCTGAGCGCTTACACCCTGACGACGAACGATGAAAAGCTCAGCCGGATGGTGAATATCTGGAATCCCTATCAGTGTATGGTGACCTTCAACATGAGCCGCTCCACCTCCATGTTTGAGAGCGGCATCGGCCGCGGCATGGGCTTCAGGGATTCCAGCCAGGATCTTCTGGGGTTCGTGCATCAGATCCCCGAACGCGCCCGGGAACGCATCCTGGATATCGCCGCTACCCAGTTCCGTGACGGCGGATGCTATCACCAGTTCCAGCCGCTGACCAAGAAAGGCAATAATGATATCGGCGGCGGATTCAATGACGATCCCCTCTGGCTGATCGCCGGCACGGCCGCCTATATCAAAGAGACCGGTGACTTCGCCATCCTGGATGAAAAAACGCCCTACGACTCCGATCCCGACGACTGCGGAACTCTTTTGGAGCACCTTGAAGTCAGTTTCGGCCATGTGGTCAACAATCTGGGGCCCCACGGGATGCCGCTGATCGGCCGCGCGGACTGGAACGACTGCCTGAACCTGAACTGCTTCTCGGACACACCGGATGAGAGCTTCCAGACCTTCTCAAATCCCGACGCGCCAAACGACAGGGTGGCAGAATCGGTGCTGATCGCCGGCATGTTCGTGGCCATCGGTCCCGAGCTCATCGCTCTTGAGAAACGGCTTGGCCATACCGAAAAGGCGGCAGAAGCCCAGGCGGAAGTGGACAGGATGAAGCAGGCCATCCTGACCGCCGGCTGGGACGGGGAATGGTTCATCCGAGCCTATGACGCTCTGGGGAACAAAGTGGGCAGCCATGAGTG
>CADCQZ010000378.1 GCA_902803675.1 uncultured Eubacteriales bacterium | reverse complement strand
TACAGTTCGTTCCCCTCCATGGGGATGCCCTCCACGGCGCTGCCGGTATCATGGGTGGCGCACAGGACCACCTTGATCCCCTTGTACTCCCCGATCACTTTGCCGGGCTGCTCCAGAGGCCCGAAAAGCTCCGCCGGGAGGCCGAGGGCCGAAATGATCTCCGGATCGAACGTGCCGGTGACAGCGCTCACCATGCCGCCGGTGGTGGCGTTGGTATACTCATGGCTCTTTGTCCCGCAGAGCCGGTACATCAGGTATTCCGGGATCATCAAAAAGTCCGTGACCCCGTCGAGCCGCCCGGCGGCTTTATCCGCGTACAGCTGGTAGATCGTGTTGAAGGGCTGGAACTGGATGCCCGTGCGGCGGTACAGCTCCTCAAAGGGCATCAGGGCGTGCACCTGATCGATGGCCGCCTGCGTGCGGCTGTCCCGGTAGGCGTAGCAGGGCAACACCGCCTCATCGCCCCGCATCAGCACGTAATCCACGCCCCAGGTGTCCACGGACAGGCTCCGGATCCCGGGAAAGGCCTTCAGCGCCTCGTCGATGCCCGCCTTCACGTGAAAGAGCAGGGCGTCGATATCCCAGGTCAGATGCCCGTCCTTTTCGGTGACGCCGTTGGGGAAACGGTAGACTTCCCGGGTGGCGATGCCCCCGTCTTCCCTCCAGCCCACGATGTGCCTCCCGGAAGAGGCACCGATATCGATCGCGAGAAAATGCTCCATCAGAAATCACCTCATGCTCGATTATAAAGCAGTGGGACCGGACCGGTCAAGACGGGATAAAAACATTGTCCGCAAAAAAGGAAGGGAGCCGAAGCTCCCTTCCCCCGGTCCCGCCGCGGTCATCACCACAGCAGGCTCTTTTCGGTCTCCTTGTCGAAAAGCTGCACCACGCGCCCCGCGAACACGAAGGAGCACTCCCGGCCGCTGCTGAGCATGGCCAGTTTTTTCTCCTCCAGCTCGATGGTGGGCAGGCGCAGGATGATGTTCTGGCCGGAGCCCGTCAGTGCGGCGTGCACGTGGAGCTCGCTGCCCATCATCTCGTTGACCGTCACCGTGGCGTGCATGGCGTTGGGCGTGTTCTCGAAGGTGCAGGTCATGTGCTCGGGCCGGATGCCGGCGGTGACCGCGCCGGACTTGACCTTCCTCGCGCTCAGGCGCGCACAGGTGTCCTCGTCCAGGTCGAGGGTGTAATCCTGGACCTGGAGGGTGTATTTCCCGCCCCGCTCGGTCAGGGTGCTGTCGATGAAGTTCATCTGCGGGGAGCCGATGAAGCCGGCTACGAAGAGGTTCTGGGGCTTGAAGAACACTTCCTGGGGCGTGCCCACCTGCATGATGAAGCCGTCCTTCATGATCACGATCCGGTCGCCCAGGGTCATGGCCTCGGTCTGGTCATGGGTGACGTAGATGAAGGTGGTATCCACGCGCTTGCGCAGCATGATGATCTCGGCGCGCATCTGGTTGCGCAGCTTGGCGTCCAGGTTGCTCAGGGGCTCATCCATCAGGAACACCTTGGGGTCGCGCACGATGGCGCGCCCGATGGCCACGCGCTGCCGCTGGCCGCCGGACAGGGCCCGGGGCTTGCGGGTCAGGTATTCGGTGATGCCCAGGATCTGCGCCGCGTGGGTCCCCCGTGCGTAGATCGCGTCCTCCGGCACCTTCTTGAGCCGGAGAGAGAAGGCGATGTTGTCATACACCGTCATGTGGGGATACAGGGCGTAGTTCTGGAACACCATGGCGATGTCCCTGTCCTTGGGCTGCAGATCATTGACCACGGTGTCGCCGATCTCCACCGTGCCGGAGGAGATGTCCTCCAGGCCGGCGATCATCCTCAGGGTGGTGGACTTGCCGCAGCCGGAGGGGCCGACGAAGACCACGAATTCCTTGTCCTTGATGTCCAGGTTGAAGTCGTGGACGGCAGTCACATTATTGTCATATACTTTTTTGACGTCCGTCAGTTTTACTCTTGCCATAATGTATTCACTCCTTCATATCGCGGGTATTGGTCCGTCTTTGATCGTTCCGGCGCGGGTCATCCCTTGACAGCGCCGCCGGTGACGCCTTCCACGTAGTACTTCTGCAGGCACAGGAACAGGATCGTGACCGGCACGGCTACCAGCACGCCGCCGGCGCAGAACACGGTGTAATAGGTGTTGATCTGGTCCTTATTGAGCCAGTTGTAAAGCCCGACAGCCACGTTCGAGCCCGCAGAGGAACCGAAGGCGATGTACCGCGCGAACACGAAATCACCCCAGGGCCCCATGAACGCCGTCAGCACCGTGTAGATCACGATGGGCTTGGACAGGGGCAGGATGATCTTGTAGAGCACCTGGAGCCGGGTGGCGCCGTCCACGCGGGCCGCCTCGTCCAGGGATTTGGGCAGCGTGTCGAAGAAGCCCTTGGACACGTAGTACCCCATACCGGAGGAAGCCACGTACACCAGGATCAGGCCGGGCACCGAGTTGGCCTGAGTCATGCCCAGATCCTTGAGCACGCGGTAGAGGATGATCATGGTGAGCATGCCCGGGAACATGCCCAGGATCAGCATGAAGCGCATGAGGGGCTGCCGCATCTTGAAACGGAAGCGGCTCAGGGTATAGCTCATGCACAGCACGATGATCGTCTGCAGCACCGCCACGATCAGCGCGATGATGAAGGTGTTGGTATACCAGCGGGGGAAATCCGTGTTAAACAGTTTGGTGTAGTTGTCCAGGCCCCACTTTTCAGGCATCACGTAGCCCACCTGCCAGGTGCTCTCCACCCGGAAGGACTGGAGCAGGATGCACACGAAGGGGATCAGCCAGATCACGCTGATCACCGTCAGCACCGTGTAACTGGAGGTATTGGCCACCAGACGGGAGGCGCGCAGGCCCATATGCCGCTTCACCGGTGCTTCGGGGGCGGTTCCCAATGAATTATTCTGGCTCATCACTGGAAGTCCTCCTCATTCTTGATACTCGGCAGCACGTTGTACACGATCAGGGAGATCAGGGCCACAACGACGAACACCAGGATGCCGACCACGCTGGCCAGGTAGTACTGGCTCTCCGCGCCCGTGGTGATCTTGAACAGCCAGGTGATCAGCAGGTCCGTATAGCCTACGGAGCCCGCCGCCGACGAGGCCGCGGAGTTGGTGGGCGCGCCTCCTGTCAACAGATAGATCACGTTGAAGTTGTTCATGTTGCCGGTGAAGCTGGTGAGCAGATAGGGCCCGGTGATGAACAGCATGTAGGGCAGCGTGATCTTGGAGTACTGCTGCCAGCCGTTGGCGCCGTCGATCCGGGCGGATTCATACAGGTCGGCGGGGATGTTCATCAGGATGCCGGTGGCGATCAGCATCAGGTACGGGATACCGATCCAGATATTGATGCCGATCACCGTGATGCGGGCCCAGGTGGGATCCTCCCAGAAGGGCAGCGCGGTCTTGATCCAGCCCAGGTTCATCAGCGCCTGGTTGATCAGGCCGTTCTTGGCGAACATCTTGCTGACGTACAGCAGGGAGATGAACTGCGGGATGGCGATGGTCAGCACCAGCACCGTACGCCACAGCTTTTTCAGGCGGATGCCTTTTTTGTTGATGGCCATGGCCACGAACATGCCCAGGAAATAGTTGGT
>CADCQZ010000377.1 GCA_902803675.1 uncultured Eubacteriales bacterium | reverse complement strand
CCGAAGATATGCCGTTCCTGCCTGACGGAACGCCGCTTGACATCGTGCTCAACCCCTTGGGCGTGCCTTCGCGTATGAATATCGGTCAGGTGCTGGAAGTGCACCTGGGCATCGCGGCCAGGACCCTGGGCTGGCATGTGGCCACCCCCGTGTTCGACGGCGCGTCCAAGGAGGACATCGATGAGTGCCTGAAGATGGCGGGCCTGAGGACCGACGGCAAGACCATCCTTTACGACGGCCGTACCGGCGATCCCTTCGAGAATCCCGTTACCGTGGGCATCATGTACTTCCTCAAGCTGCACCACCTGGTGGACGACAAGATGCACGCCCGCTCCACCGGCCCCTACAGCCTGGTGACCCAGCAGCCCCTGGGCGGCAAGGCCCAGTTCGGCGGCCAGCGTTTCGGTGAGATGGAAGTCTGGGCCCTGGAGGCCTACGGCGCCGCCAACACCCTGCAGGAGATCCTGACTGTCAAGTCGGACGATGTCTACGGGCGCGTGAAGGCCTATGAAGCCGTGGTCAAGGGCAAAAACATCCCCAGGCCCGGCCTGCCCGAGAGCTTCAAGGTGCTCATCAAGGAGCTCCAGAGCGTGGGCCTTGATATCCGGGTGCTGGATGCGGACAAGAACGAGATCCAGATCAAGGAACTCGAGGACGAGGATGTGCCGCAGGAGCGCACCGTCGCGCCGGCCTCCGCCGCCGAGGACCGTGAGGAAGGGCTCGATGAGGAACCCGTCACCATCGACGACGCGGACTTCGAGATCCCCGATGACGATCTGGACGACGACAACCTCAGCCTGGATGACGACCTGGATCTGTCCATGGACGGCGATGATCTGGACGATCTCGGTTTTGACGACGATCCGATCGGTGATGACACGGACGATGACCTGTAACAGGCCGCTCGTCTGTCCGTCAGCTTTTCCGCCCCCTATGGGGGAGCGCAACAGGGAAGGGAGCAAGCAAAATGTTGGAAACCACCACCCTTGATTCTATACAGATCGGTATGGCGTCTCCCGCGAAGATCCTCGAATGGAGCTACGGTGAAGTAACCAAACCCGAGACCATCAACTACCGCACACTCAAGCCCGAAAGGGACGGCCTTTTCTGCGAAAGGATCTTCGGACCCACGAAGGACTGGGAGTGCAACTGCGGCAAATATAAAAAGATCCAGTTCAAGGACAAGGAAAAGATCTGCGAAAAGTGCGGCGTCCAGCTGACGCGCGCCAAGGTGCGCCGCGAGCGGATGGGGCATATCACCCTGGCCGCTCCCGTGAGCCACATCTGGTATTTCAAGGGCATCCCCAGCCGTATGGGCATGCTGCTTGACATATCTCCGAAGACCCTTGAAAAAGTTCTGTATTTCGCGAACTACATCGTGCTGGATCCCGGCAACCGGAGCAGCACCAACGTGGATAAGTTCGACCTGATCTCCGACAACAGGTACCGCACCATCATGCGCATGGACGAGGAGGCCCGGGGCAGCTTCCGTGCCGGCATCGGCGCCGAGGCTGTCAAGGAGATGCTGATGGATCTGGATCTGGACGCCCTGGCCGAGAGCCTGAAGAAAGAGATCTCCGACCTGATCGAGAAGGAACGCGACAAGGAGACCGAAGGGCAGAAGCGCACCCACGCCGTCAAGCGCCTGGAAGTGGTCGAGGCCTTCCGTCAGAGCAACAACAAGCCCGAGTGGATGATCATGGACGTGATCCCCGTCATCCCTCCGGATCTGAGGCCCATGGTGCCCCTGGACGGCGGCCGTTACGCCACCAGCGACATCAATGACCTTTACCGCCGCGTCATCAACCGCAACAACCGCCTCAAGAGGATGCTGGAACTGGGCACCCCCGACATCATCGTGCGCAACGAAAAGCGCATGCTGCAGGAAGCGGTGGACGCCCTCATCGACAACGGCCGCCGCGGCCGTGCCGTGACGGGCCCCGGCAACCGTCCCCTCAAGAGCCTTTCGGATGTGCTCCGCGGCAAGCAGGGCCGTTTCCGTCAGAACCTTCTGGGCAAGCGCGTGGACTATTCCGGGCGCAGTGTTATCGTGGTCGGCCCCGAACTGAAGCTCTATCAGTGCGGCCTGCCCAAGGAGATGGCCCTGGAGCTGTTCAAGCCCTTCGTGATGGAGAAGCTGGTCAGCCGGAAGATCGCCAACAACGTCAAATCCGCCAAGAACCTGGTGGAGCGTTCCCGTCCCGAGGTGTGGGATGTGCTGGAGGACGTGATCCGCGAGCATCCCGTGCTGCTCAACCGCGCGCCCACGCTGCACCGCCTGGGCATCCAGGCCTTCGAGCCGGTGCTGGTGGAAGGCAAGGCCATCAAGCTGCATCCCCTGGCCTGCACGGCTTACAACGCGGACTTTGACGGCGACCAGATGGCCGTGCACGTGCCGCTGAGCATGGAAGCTCAGGCCGAGGCCCGGTTCCTCATGCTGGCTGCCAACAATATCCTCAAGCCTCAGGACGGCATGCCCGTCATTTCGCCCACTCAGGACATGGTCATCGGGTGCCACTACCTGACCATCGAAAATGAGGACGCCGCCGGCGCGGGCCGGATCTTCGAATCCGAAAACGAAGCGCGCATGGCCTACCAGTGCAAGCAGATCGCCCTGCAGGCCCCCATCAAGGTGCGCGTATCCCGGATGTGGGAAGGTCAGGAGTACCACAAGATCATCGACACCACCCTGGGCCGTCTGATCTTCAACGAGATCATCCCGCAGGATCTGGGATATCAGCCCAGGGAGACCCTGGACGACCAGTTCCGCCTGGAGATCGACCGCTGCGTGGTCAAGAAGGACCTGGGCAATATCGTGGAGCGTTCCTTCCGCATCCACGGTTCCAGCGCCACGGCCAAAGTGCTGGATGATATGAAGCACCTGGGTTACAGGTACTCCACCATCGGCGCCATCACCGTGTCCGTGTCCGATATCATCGTGCCTGAGGACCGCGAGGCCATCCTGGCGGAGACCGACCGGAAGATCAGCGCCATCAACAAGGCTTACCGCCGCGGCTTGATGAATGAGCAGGAGCGCTACTCCCAGGTGATCAACCTGTGGAACGACACCACGGCGCGGCTCAAGGACAGGGTCATCGAAGTGATCCCGAAGTTCAACCCCATCGGCATGATGATCGGTTCCGGTGCCCGCGGTTCCGCCGGTCAGGCGGCTCAGCTCGCCGGCATGCGCGGCCTGATGGCGTCCCCCAGCGGCAAGACCCTGGAGCTGCCCATCAAAGCCAATTTCCGCACCGGTCTGAACGTGCTGGAGTTCTTCATGTCCTCCCACGGCAGCCGCAAGTCCCTGGCCGATACCGCTCTTCGTACGGCGGACTCGGGCTACCTGACCCGCCGTCTGGTGGACGTGGCCCAGGAAGTCATCGTCCGTGAAGAGGATTGCTTCGCCGTGCGCAATGAGAAGGTACGCGGCATCGTGGTGGAGCCCATCGGCGAGATCGAGCAGATCGACGACCGTATCCGCGGCCGCTTCGCCGCCCAGGACGTCTATCATCCCCAGACGGGCGAGATCATGGTCCATGTCAATGAGATGATCGACTATCAGAAGGCCCTGGCCATCAAGAACGCCGGCATCACCCGGGTGATCGTCCGTTCGCCCCTGTCCTGCCGGACCAGGAGCGGCGTGTGCGCTCACTGCTACGGCATGAACCTGGCCCACGGCGGCCTGGTGGATATCGGTGAGGCTGTGGGCATCATCGCGGCCCAGGCCATCGGTGAGCCCGGCACCCAGCTGACCATGCGTACCTTCCACACCGGCGGCGTGGCCAGCGCGGAAGACATCACTCAGGGTCTTCCCCGCGTGGAGGAGCTCTTCGAGGCCCGCAAGCCCAAGCACGACGCGGTCCTGGCGGAGATCACCGGCACCGTGTCCATTGTGGAGAGCAAGCGCAAGCGTGAGATCGTGATCACCAGCGACGAGGACGCCGCCGAGAAGAAGAGCTACCAGATCAACTACGGCTCCCGGGTCAAGGTCGAGGAAGGCCAGCATGTGGCCGCCGGCGATGAGCTGATCGAAGGCTCCATCAATCCCCATGATCTGCTCAGGATCCTGGGTGTCAAGGCGGTGCAGGAATACCTGCTCAAGGAAGTCCTTTCCGTCTATCACTCCCAGGGCGTTAAGATCGCCGACAAGCACATCGAGATCATCGTGCGCCAGATGCTCCAGAAGGTCCGCGTGGAGGACAGCGCCGATTCCGACCTGCTCCCCGGCTCCCTGGTGGACATCTTCAACTTTGAGAACGCCAACGAGAAGGTGCTCATGAACGGCGGGCGTCCCGCCGAGGCCAAGCGCATCCTGCTGGGCATCACCAAGGCGGCCCTCGCCACGGAGAGCTTCCTGTCCGCGGCTTCCTTCCAGGAGACCACCCGCGTGCTGACCGAAGCGGCCATCAAGGGCAAGAGCGACCCGCTGCTGGGCCTGAAGGAGAACGTCATCATCGGCAAGCTCATCCCCGCCGGTACGGGCCTGAAGCGCTATACCGACATCGAGATGAAGGAAAACTACTGATCCGGCCGTAAGCCCCGGAAATCTTCCTGTTGCAAATCGATCGGAAGTGTGATATTATGGCTGAGCGGCTTTAATGCTTCCGGCCGCGCGGCTCATGGTATGGCAGCCATGAATCCGTCAGGGATATGCCAAAGAAAGGTGAGTGTCATGAAAGAGAAGATCCATCCCAAGTACCATAAGGCGATCGTGCGCTGCGTCTGCGGTGCCACCTTCGAGACCGGCTCCACCAAGCCCGAGCTGAAGGTCGAAATCTGCTCCAACTGCCATCCTTTTTACACCGGTAAGCAGAAGGCCGTTGATTCCGGCGGACGTGCGGAGCGGTTCAAGAAGCGCTTTGGCATGTAATATGCCTGATAAAGCAGCATGGCAAAGCCTGCTGCTTTTTCTTTAACTGTTTATTTCTGGAGGAGATTCAATGAGCGAGAATATCTGTCCCAGGGCCGATATCGGCGGGCAGGCCGTCCTGGAGGGCGTGATGATGAAAGCGCCGGACGCCATCGCCGTGGCGGTCCGCCGGGAGAACGGGGATGTGGTGGTCAAGCGCGAGCAGTACGAAGCCCCGGGCAAAAAGCATCACTGGATGGGTCTGCCCTTTATCCGCGGCAGCGTCAACATGGTGCAGATGATGGCCCTGGGCATGCGCGTGCTGACGGACTCCACGAACATGCTGGGGCTCGAGGAGGAAAAACCCACGAAATTCGAGCTCTGGCTCAGCAAGGTCTTCGGCAAGTCCGTGGAAAAGATCGTGATGGGCGTGGCCATGGTCCTGGGTGTGGCGCTCTCGATCGGCCTGTTCGTGCTGCTTCCCAATGTGATCATCACCCTGTTCCCCGCCAACGCGACCGGGGGCATGCTTCTGCTGAAGAACCTGTGCTCCGGTATCCTCAGGATCCTGATCCTGGTGGGATATATCCATTTCGCCGGCAAGATCCCGGACATGCACCGCACTTTCCAGTATCACGGCGCGGAGCATAAGACCGTGTACTGCAACGAAAACGGGAAGCCCCTGACGCCTCAGAACGCCCAGGGCTTTTCCAGGCTGCATCCCCGCTGCGGGACCAGCTTCCTGTTCATCACGTTTTTCCTGAGCATCATCTTTTATTCCGTCATCGACGTGCTGGTGCTGCTCCTGACGGGGTACGATCTGGGCGCTCATTATCTGGTGCGCGTGCTGAGCCGCCTCATCCTGCTGCCCTGCATCGCGGGCATCTCCTATGAAGCCCTCAAGGGCCTGGCCCATCACGACGGCGCCCTGGTGCGCGCTCTGCGCTGGCCCGGGCTGCAGATGCAGCGCCTGACCACGCAGCCGCCCACGGACGAGATGCTCCAGGTGGCCATCATCTCCATGAAGACCGCGCTGAACGGGCTGCCCGACGGCGAAGAAACGCCGGAGGGCTGGGTGGTCCTCACCAGGGAGCAGGTGGACGCCCTGACCGGCTGCGCATGACGGTCCGGGAACTATTGACCCGGGGACGGGCCCTTCTTCGTGAGGCCGGGGTGCCCGGTGCCGATCACGACGCCGGAGCGCTCCTGGCCGCGGTCCTTGAGGAGGACCGGCTCAGGCTCATCTTCCGGGGCGGGGAAACGGTCCCGGAGGAACAGTTCTCGATATACTCGTCTTTTATCCGCCGCCGGGCGGAAGGGGAGCCCCTGCAGTACATCCTGGGGGAGGCTCCCTTTTACGGTCATATGTACAGGGTGCGGCCGGGCGT